>JBFYSG010000249.1:0-9843 GCA_041301835.1 Chloroflexota bacterium
CGGCGGGGACGGTGAGCCAGGCATGCCCGGGATCGAGCTGTAATGCTGCCCGCGTCAGGCGGACAATTTCCGCCGGACGCAGTCCCGTATCCACCAGCAGTGCCAGCAGGGCGTGGTCGCGCAGGTTCCCGCTCCGACGGGCACTGGCAAGCAAGGCTTGGATTTCGGATGCGGATACAACCTTATGGGTGGCAGGGACCTTGACCGATGGGACGCCGCTGGATGGGTCCGTGCTGGCGAGTCCTTCCCGCTGTGCCCAGTGATAGAATGCCCGCAAGCTGGACAAACGCCGGTTCAGGGTGGCAGGGGAACAGGATCTGCGCAGGTGGTCGCGCCAATCCATCAGGTCGCGTCGAACGATGGCAGCCGCGGAAAAGGGCTCCTGATTGAGCGTCTCGAACCAGGCTACGAAGGCATGCAGATCGCACAGGTATGCCTGGATCGTGCGCGGCGATAACCTGCGGTCGTGGAGAGAGCGTGAAAAGCGGGCGGTCAAGGGTTCATTCATGGCTGGAATTCCTATCAAAGATAATATTAATTATATTTGATTTCCGAAATTGATGGATACCCCCTCCTCTTGACCTGAGTATCACTGCGTGTCTTTGGAAACCACGGGTTGGTCCGGGACGGGAGCGCGCGCCCTGCCGGAGTTGATCAGGACGACCGAACCGATGATGACGACTGCGGCGGTCAGCACCTGCCAGGTGAGAGGTTCCTGGGCAAGCCAGGAGCCCAGCAGGATGGCGACCAGCGGGTTGACATACGCATAGGTGGAGACCAGCGAGATCGGCGCATTCCGCAATAGCCAGGTATAGGCGACGAAACCCACCAGCGAACCGGCAAGGATCAGGTAGAGCAGCCCGAGCCCGGAGCGCAGGGAAATACCACCGGGATCGAAAGCGCGCCATTCCCCGCCGAGCAGGCTGGCGCAGAAGAGTCCCAGGCTTCCGGCTGCCATTTCCATGCCGGTGGTAAGCAGGGGCGAACGCGGCAGATCGGCGGTGCGGCTGAAAATGGATCCGAGCGACCAGAGCAGCGCTGCCAGGAGCAGCGCGCCAATGCCAAGCAGGTCATACTGTCCTTGTCCCGATAGCAACTGGCGCGGACCCACGAGCACGACGATGCCGGCAAATCCGGTCAGCAACCCAATGAAAGCCTGTGGGCGGGGTTTGGTCCTGCTGGCGAACAGGGCGTCTGTCAGCACCATCCAGATGGGAACGGTGCCGATGAGCAGGGCAGCGATGCCCGAGTCGATGCGCTGTTCCGCCCACGAGACGAGCCCGTTGCCTCCCAGGAGCATCATCAGACCGATGATGCCGGTGGAGACCCACTGCCGCCGGGTGGGGGCGGGATCGCCGGACAAACGTCTCCAAACAATGAGCAGGAGCGCGGGGAACAGGAAACGCGTACCCGCCATCAGGAAAGGCGGGATCGTTTCCACGGCAAAACGGATCGCCAGATAGGTGGACCCCCAGATCAGGTAGATGGCAAGCATGGCTGCGGCGATGCGGATCTTCACGGGTTGGACTGTCCTTTCCCAGGAGGCTGATTGTAGCCGCGTTCGATCATACCGGCAATCATTGAGACGGGTTGAAAACAGGCGCTGGCTGGATCGGTTCCAGCCAGCGCGGACTTATACAGGTGGGAGAACTTCTGTCCATCAGGCGCGTTTCAGGCGGTCTCCAGGTAGCGCCCGACCTCCCAGTCGGTGACGCTGATGCGGTACTCGTCCCATTCGGCGAGTTTGGCACGCCGGAAGGCGTCGTACACCACCGCGCCAAGCCCTTCCTGGATGACCTTATCGCGTTCCAGCTCTGCCAGGGCTTCCGCCAGCGAGCCGGGCAGGGAGGCGATCTTCATCTTTTTACGCTCTGCCTCGGTCAGGTGATAGACATTGACATTATTCAACGGCTTGGGTGGTTTCAAACCCCGGTCGATGCCATCCAGGGCGGCGGTAAGGATGGCGGCAAATGCCAGGTAGGGGTTGGCGGAAGGATCCGGGAAGCGCAGTTCGGCGCGCGTGGCGTTATCCCGACCCTGCGTGTGGCGCGGGATGCGGATGAGCGCCGACCGGTTGGTCTGTGCCCAGCCTATATACACCGGTGCCTCGGACCCGGGCACCAGGCGCTTGTACGAGTTGACCGTAGGTGCAACCACCGCGGCGAGGGCAGGCGCGTGCGCCAACTGCCCGGCAATAAAACCGTACGCCAGGCTGGAGAGGTGATACTCGTCGTTCTTATCGTGGAAGAGATTGACACCCTTCTGATCGAACAAGGATTGATGGCAGTGCATCCCGGAACCGTTGATGCCGAAGATCGGTTTGGGCATGAAGGAGGCGGTCAAGCCATGCTGGGCGGCAATGGCTTTGACGGTGTACTTAAGGGTGAGGACGTTATCCGCTGTGCGCAGGGCATCTGCAAAACGGAAATCGATCTCGTGCTGACCCAGGGCGACCTCGTGGTGCCCGACCTCCACCTCCAGCCCCATGCTGGCAAGCGCGTCCATCAGGGCGGCGCGCACGCGTACGGCTTCATCGTCCGCCGAGAAGTCAAAATAGCCACCCACATCGTGCGGAACCGGGTGCATGCCCTCCCCGCCGTTGCGGCGGAAGAGGAAGAACTCCGGTTCCGGTCCCACGTTGTAGGTCCAGCCGCGCTCGGTGACTCTGGAGAGTGCGCGCTTCAACACGCCGCGCGGGTCGCCGTCAAAGGGTTTGTCATCGGGTGTGTAGATATCGCAGAAAACCCGCGCCCGGCGCGCCTCTGCCGGGGTCCACGGCAGGATGGCATAGGTGGCGGGATCGATCACCAGGCGCATGTCGCTTTCCTGGATGCGCGCGAAGCCTTCCACCGAGGAGCCGTCGAACCAGACGCCATCCTCCAGGGCGCTTTCCAACTGCAGGATGGGCGCATCCACGGACTTCACCGCGCCGGTGACATCCGTGAATTGATAGGAAATGAACTTGATGTGATCCGCTTTCACGCGCGCCAGCATTTCTTTGGTGTCCATGATCCATCCTCTCGGGAACTGGTCTGCCGGGTCCTGGGATCGACCAGCCATATTAGACAAAAAGGCACGCCCGGGCGTGCCTCTTGGGGATATATGTTCAGGCTGGCAGCCCTTCCAGGTTGCATGGCAACTTGCGCCAGTCACTGCGCTGCAATTGTCCCGCAAGTTGCCATGCGGCTTTATGCCGGGCGGGATGTTCCCCGCGCCTTGGGCGCTTGTCTTGGAAGGGAGAAGGAAGCCCGTGACCGGGCTTCGGAGGCATCCGCTGATCGTCCCGATTTTCGAGACACCCTGCTGCAGCCTGCCCGCCGGGCAGGTGTGGGCATGGGGTGATCTCTTAACCTCCGCCTGCGCGGGGGAACCTCCACCTCGTACTCCCGGATTCCCGGGAGCCAGCCGCTTGTTCTCCGGTATTCAGTTGTTGGTGCCCCAAATTTCAGTTGGCGCATTGTACATACAATTGGGAATGCCGTCAAGGAGATCGGGGCAAAAAAATACCCCGCATGTGCCGTGTGCTGCAAAGTTCTGAACCTGCTTTCGCAGGTTTGGTCCCTACCCGGCAAATCAACCTTGGCCGAAGCCTATCGTTTCATTGTCGCGAGATCGGGCCCTAATTGTGGGTGTTGGCTCAGAACGGCGGTGCAGCATCGCGTGCACAGCAGGGCACATGTTTTATACCATAAAGTCAAGGGCTAGGGTAGGTTAAGTTAAGAGAGCAGGACCTTGACGCATTTCTACGGGTAAACGCGCTTGATCGTGCGCGGATAAGGGATCGTCTCGCGGATGTGTTCGATGCCGCAGATCCAAGCCACGGTGCGTTCCACGCCCATGCCAAAACCCGAGTGAGGCACCGAGCCGAACTTGCGCAGGTCCAGGTACCACCTGAGGTCCTGCTCGGGCAGTTCGTGTTGGCGTATCTTTTTAAGCAAGAGATCGGGATCCGACATGCGCTCCGAGCCGCCGATGATCTCGCCGTAACCTTCGGGGGCAAGCAGGTCCACGGATTTGCAGACCTCGGGTCTGCCGGGCCAGGGTTCCATGTAAAAAGCCTTGACCGCGCTTGGGTAGCCCGTGACAAAGACCGGTTTATCGTACCTGCCTGTCAATGCTGCTTCGTGCGGTGCACCGAAATCCATGCCCCATTCGAACTTCAGCAGATCCTTTTTCTCCGGATCGGTCTCGGCGTTGTGCAGGTCCTGGAGTATGGCGGCGGCTTCATCATAAGGAAGGCGCGGGAAAGGAGGCGTGATGCGTTCCAGCAGCGCCAGGTCGCGCTTCAATGAGAGCAGTTCCGGCTTGCGTTCCCGCAGGACGCGCTGGACGATGTGGGTGACGAACTGCTCCTCGATCTCCATCAATTGTTCGAGGTCGCAGAAGGCGGCTTCCGGTTCGACCATCCAGAATTCGGTCAAGTGGCGGCGGGTCTTTGATTTCTCGGCACGGAAGGTGGGTCCAAAGCAGTACACCCTGCCGAATGCCATGATATCCGCTTCGTTGTACAACTGCCCAGATTGAGAGAGGTACGCCTTGCCTTCGTCGAAATATTCCGTTTCAAAGAGAGTACTTGTCCCTTCGCATGCGGCAGGCGTGAGGATGGGCGTATCCATGTTGATGAAACCGTGTGTATCCAGCCACTCGCGGATGGCAGCCACCACCGTGGCGCGCACGCGCAGGACCGCCCACTGGCTGGGCATGCGGATCCACAGGTGGCGGTTGTCGAGGGCAAAATCCACGCCGTGATCCTTCAGCGCCATGGGGTAATCCATGTCTGCCGCCTGGATGATCTGCACCTGGCGGATGCCGATCTCGTATCCGCCCGGGATGCCGGGGGCGCGCTTGTCTGCGCGTACCACCCCGGTTATGACCAGGGATGATTCCTGCGGCAGGCGCACCAATTGGTCGAATACAGCCGGATCCAGGTCGTCCTTGAAAGCTACACATTGGGCAAAGCCGGAGCCATCGCGCACCAGCAGGAAGACCAATTTACCCTTATCGGTGCGGTTGTAGACCCAGCCCTGGATGGTAACCTCCTGCTGGTCGTGCTTTGCGATCTCTTCAACTCGTATCAGTGCCATGGTCGTGCTCCTTGATCCGCCACGCGGCTTGGGTTATTTCAATCAGAGCGGGTGGGTGTTATTCCCGGATGCTGATATGGAGGTCTTTTAACTGTGCTTCGTCCACATAGGAAGGCGCGTCTGCCATCACATCGCGCCCCGCCTGGTTCTTGGGGAAGGCGATGACCTCGCGGATGTTGGGCTCGTCAGCTAGCAGCATGACCAGGCGGTCGATGCCGGGCGCCATGCCGCCGTGCGGTGGGGCACCGAATTCGAAGGCATCCAGCATGTGCCCAAATTTATAGCGCGCTTCCTCCGCCTCGATGCCCAGCAGGGAGAAGACCTTCGACTGGATGTCGCTGCGATGGATGCGGATGGAACCGGATGCCATCTCATAGCCATTGCAAACCATGTCGTAGGCATCGGAAATGATGGAACCGGGATCGGTGTCGAAGCGGTCCAGATGCTCGAGGCGCGGCATGGTGAATGGATGATGTGCGGCGTCCCATTTATGCTGCTCCTCGTTCCAATCGAACATCGGGAAATCCACGATCCAGGCGAATGCCAGCGTATCCTTGTCCGCCAGGTTGAGCGCATCACGGAACCATGTCCGCAATGCTGACAGCACCTTGTTGACCACTTTGTCCTGGTCGGCGGCGAAGAGCAGCAGATCGCCTGTGGTTGCGCCAGTGCACGCAGACAGGGCGGCGCTCTCGGCGTCATTGATGAATTTTGCCCCCGAGCCTTTGGTGCCTTCGGCGGTCAATGCCAGGGTTACGAGTCCTTTGCCTCCCAGGTCCTTCGCTGTGGCGGTCAGTTCATCCAACTGCTTGCGGGTGTAGCCCGCACAACCGGGCGCCACCAGACATTTGATCCTGCTGCCAGCATCCAGCGCGGATCGAAAGACCACAAACTCGCTGTCCTTGAAAACCTGCCCGACATCCACCAGTTCCATCCCAAAGCGCAGGTCGGGTTTGTCGGTGCCGAAGCGTTCCATTGACTCGGCGAAGGTCAGGCGCATCCACGGTGAACTGAGCAGTTTCTTGTGCGGAACCACGGCGCTTGTCAACTTGGTAAACAATTCTTCCATGATCGCCAGCACGTCGTCGCGCTCCACGAAGGATAATTCCACGTCCAATTGGGTGAATTCAGGCTGGCGATCGCCGCGCAGGTCTTCATCCCGGTAGCAGCGGGCGATCTGGAAATATCGTTCCAGTCCTGCCACCATGAGCAGTTGTTTAAGCTGCTGCGGGCTCTGCGGCAGGGCGTAGAACTGCCCGGGGTAGAGACGCGAAGGGACGAGGTAGTCGCGCGCCCCTTCTGGCGTGGTCTTGAACAGCGCCGGGGTTTCCACCTCGATGAAACCGCGTTCCGAGAGGAATTTGCGCATGAACAGGACCACCTCATGGCGCAGGATGAGATTGCGTTTCATGCGTTCGCGCCGCAGATCGAGGTAACGGTATTTCAGGCGCAGGTTCTCATCCACTTCCTCGTCATCGCGGCTGACCACAAAGGGCATGGCTTTGGCGGGATTGAGGACGGTCACGCGCCGGGCTTCCAGCTCGATCTCCCCGGTCGGCATGCGCGGGTTGAACTGGTCTGCCGGGCGCAGGCGGACACGACCTTCCACCTGCACGACCCACTCATTCTTGAAACTCTCGATGGCATGGGCGGCTTCGGGGAATTCGTCCGGGCTGGTGACCACCTGGGTTATGCCGAAACGGTCGCGCAGAACGAGGAATACAACCCCGCCAAAGGTGCGGAAATTATGCACCCATCCAGCAAGCGTGACAACCTGGTCGGCATGCGTTGCCCGCAATTCACCACAGGTATGTGTCTTGTACATAAAAGCCTCCGTCTTCCACGTCTGCGTGCCCGAACACTGCAATCTTCTGCCAGATAACCTGGTTGATTATACAAAACAAATCGCCCTCCGCGTCTGCGGTGGGCGATGGATCTGTGAGATCGTTCTGCTACCGATCAAGGCTTCGCCCGCCGCTCCGAGGGGGATCATTGTCGGGATCGTTCAGATTCAAGGCGGACGGGTTCATGGTCATGGCGTTCCTGTTCCCCGCGATTATAGCATAGTATTCAGACGGAAGACCAGGCTGGTTACCCGGACCCTAAGATGACGGCGCTAATGACTCCAGGTTGCCACAAAGTAGGGTAGAATTTTAACCAATCCGGGAGTCCGCGTGTCACGCAGTCGATCCTTTTCCGCCCTGGTCACGATCCTCATCATCCTGCTTGCGCTTGCCCTGCTCGGCGGCATGCTGTGGGGGAACAGCCTGCATGCGCGCACGAACCGGGGCGAGATCGAGTTCTTTGTCCCCTGGCTGGCGGCACGCACCTACCTGGATTTCGGGGACAGCCCCTACAGCGATCCTGCCGCCCAGCGCGCCCAGATCGTCTATTATGGCAGGCTTGCCGATGAGGGCGAGAACAGCCTGCATCTCTGGGTGCCATTCCCGGTGGAATTGTTCTACCTGCCCTTCTCGCTGCTGGCGGACTATGGGCTGGCGCGCGGCCTGTGGATGACCCTGAGTGAAGTTGCCCTGATCGCGGCTGCCCTGCTTGCCCTGCACCTGACCGGCTGGCGTGTAGCCACATATTTTCTTCCGCTCGTCCTGCTCTTCACCCTGCTCTGGGCGTTTGGCATGCTTGACCTGCTCGCCTCCAGCGCGGTGCCCTTTCTGCTGTTGGCGCTCATCGGGAGCCTGCTGTACCTGCGCTCCGGGCAGGATGAACTTGCCGGTATCCTGCTCCTTTTCCCTCTATTCATGCCGCGCCTCTTTGGCATCCTGATCGTTTTCCTGTTCTGGTGGGTGCTGGTCCAGCGCAGGTGGCGTGTGCTGGCGGGATCCGCGATGGCGCTTGGCGTCCTGCTGCTGCTCTCCTTCCTGCTCCTGCCGGGATGGTTCATGCCCGCCTTGCGCGGGCTGACCCTGCACATGGTCCATGATGCCAGCCTGTCCACTTTCCGAAGCCTGGGCGATCTGTGGCCTGTGTTCGGTCCGCGCCTGGCTGGATTGTTGACCGCCATCCTTGCCATCCTGCTGCTGGCTGAATGGAACCTTACCCGCCGGGCAGGGCCGCGCCATTTGCTCTGGACCGCCAGCCTCACCCTTGCGGCAACCCCTCTCCTGGGGATACCTTTCAGCGGAATTGGTTTCAGTATGCTCGTCCTGCCTGCCTTCTGCATATTCTCCATGATGGCGGAACGCTGGCAGGCGCCCAGGTTGGGCGGACCAGCGTTGATCGCCTTGCTGGTGACCGCACTCTTATCCTGGCTCTTGCTGCTGGTCGTCCCCTCAGCCGCCTTCCAATTGATCTCCGGTCTGCTCTTCGTCATGTTGTACTGGGTCAAGTGGTGGGCGGTGCGTCCACCAAAAAACAGGCTGGATCCGATCGCATGACCTGGCGCGCGTACCTGCTGCTATTTCTGCTGGGGCTGGTGTGTGTGATGATCGTCGCCGCGCTGCAGCCTTCGCCGGGTTATATGGATGCCGATTACTATTATGCCGGCGGCTTGCAGTTGGCGGCGGGGAAGGGCTTTACCGAAGCGTACCTGTGGAATTACCTGGATGATCCATCGGGTCTGCCGCACCCATCGTTCACCTACTGGATGCCGCTGGCATCCCTGCTGACTGCCATGATCCCAGCCCTGTTCGAGAACAGCGGCTGGTTCCTTGCACGCTTTCCGCTGTACCTGATCGCCGCCTGCCTGCCTGCCCTGACGGCAGCCCTGGCGTTCACGTTCAGCCAGAACCGGTCGCTGTCGTTTGCCTCCGGGCTGCTGGCGGTCTTTCCCGGTTTCTACCTGCCATTCCTTGCCACCACGGATACCTTTGCCATCTATATGTTCCTCGGCGGGGCGTTCTTCCTGGTGACTCACCGGCTTGTCAGAGGGCGCGGGCGGAGCAGCGTGAATGCCCTGCGGCTGGGTCTGCTGGCGGGCTTGATGCACCTCTCCCGGGCGGATGGATTGCTGTGGCTGGTGGTTGCCATGCTGGCGCTGGTGTACCTTCGGAAGGACTTGCACCGGTGGGGAGGCTGGATGGGCTGCCTGGCAGACCTTTTGGTGGTCCTGGGCGGTTATCTCCTCGTCATGGCGCCCTGGTTCCTCCATAACCATGCGACCTATTCAAGTTGGCTTGCCCCGGGCGGTTCCCGGATGCTGTGGCTGACTTCCTATGACCAGATCTTTGCCTACCCAGCCGGGAACCTGACTGCTTTAAGTTGGTGGCAATCCGGACTGGGCGCGATCCTGCGGGCGCGCACCTGGTCGCTGGGTTTGAATGCCGGTACAACCTTCGCGGTGCAGGGTGGTATCTTCCTGCTGCCGTTCATCCTGATCGCAGGCTGGCACCTGCGCAAGGAGAAACTGATCCAACTGGCGGGGTTGTCCTGGGTGCTGATCCTGCTGGCGATGACCCTGGCATTCCCGTTTGCCGGGGCGCGCGGCGGCTTCTTCCACTCTGGAGCTGCCCTGCAGCCCATCTGGTGGGCGCTGGCGCCTATCGGTCTGGAGCGCTTCATTCAATGGGGTCGCCGGAAGCGCGGCTGGATCGAGACCCGGGCGCGCCCGGTCTTCCTTTCCGGCATGGTCGGGCTGGTCATCTTCCTGACCATCCTGGTCGCTTTCCTGCGGCTGCCAGGCTGGGGTCAGGAAGCCGCACGCTATCAGCAGTTGGCGGCTTTCCTGGGTGCGCAAGGGGCAGGCAGCAGCGAAGTTGTCATCGTATCCAATCCACCGGGGTTCTACCTGGCATCACAGACA
>JBFYSG010000257.1:0-4035 GCA_041301835.1 Chloroflexota bacterium
CCGCCTCTCGGCGGGCGCAGAGGATCTTCGGTATAGGAAAAATCGAGGATCGCACCGGCGGGAGCTTGCACGCTGAACTGCACCTGCCCCATCACCACACGGCCCATATCCAGGGTGATGCGCGCCGTCTGATGGGCGGAAACCTTCACGTTGACCGGCAGGCTGGCAACTACGGGGTCGCCGGCTGCATTCAAGTTGAGGGATTCATACAAGCGCTTCACCGGATCGCCCACCTGCAAATCCACCTGCCCGTCCAGCATCTGCACGCTGGCTGCGGCTGGCAGGAGGCGCTCCCCGCCCAGCTTGCCGATCGGGCGCGGGTACAGCGGGCCGTATGGCTCGGTGGGGGGTTGGGGGGCCATGCGGGCAGTGAAGCTGAACCCGGTCATCAAGCTGGCGTTACCCCAGGCAGTATCATCAAACCCGGGCTGCTCCCAGCCAAAGGGGAATTTGCGGGCATCGAATACCTCCAGCGGGATGCCTTCATCCATGAAGCCCATGTGGGCGCCCGCGCGCCAATCTTCGTCCCAGGCGGGGCTCTTGTGAGATTTCCAGCTGGCATCAGAGACCAGCCATTCTGTGCCTAAATTGGCTTCGAAGACCATCTGCGGACCGTGACCCCTACCGAAGCCGCCCGGAGCAGGCATCCAGAAGGACTTGGCAATGCCATAAAACTTGGCGTAGATCGCAAGCACATTTTCGCCCGCCTGGAGGTAGGGCGCCAGGTCGAATAGATCGTAGAACATGCGCCGCGGCTGGATGCGGACCGGCCCGCGGAACACCTCGCGCCCGTTGCAGTACAACAGGTAGCGCGAATCGGCGGTGATGCGCGCCGGGACGCGCTCAGGAACCTCTGCGAGCGTGAAAGTCTTGCGGAACAAGGCATGCTGCTCGGTCAGGGGCTTCAGCGATGCAACCGGCATGCCCGGCCCAAAGCGGGGCATTTCGGGCGGCTCGCACCAGATCCAGTTGCCGTGCCAGCGGATTTCGGGGAAATCCTCGCCGGTCACCGCCGCGGGGTTGGGGGATTTAGAAGTTTCGGACATTTTATCTCCTGTCTTCGAAACGTGCCCGAAAACGGGAAGCCTGCGGGGAATTTCACTCCAGGCTATCCGTTTTTGGGATGATTTTCAAGACCAGCTGCTGCCAGGCGGTCTAAATAGCCCGTCACCATGGCTTCGAAGACCTGCAAGTGCTGTTCCAGGGGGATATCCTGGTCGCTCCAGGTCAGCTCGCCGCGTAAAGCCAGCTTCTCGAGGAACCAGGTAATGGTGCTGAAGATGACAGTCATCTCATGGTGATAAGGGTGTGGGTGAGCGAAGGACGGTTCTTTCCCCGATTCATCGCGGATGCCGGCGCGGATCTGCGCCAGGGTCCACTGGGCCAGGTCGCTGTCGGCTGCCTGGTCCAGGTAGAACTTATCGAACAGGCCGATATAACGGTAAGCTTCGCGCAGCTGGCTGAAGTTGCGCAGGATAATCTGGACCCGCTGCCGGTAATCTTCAATGGAAGAGGGGGGTTCTTCGGTGGGCAGCAGGGAATTGATTTTTCGAAACATGCGCGCCTGGATCTTGACCGCGATTTCGTCCCGGTTGGCAAAATAGCGGTACAAGGTGACGCGCGTGATCCCTGCCTGCCTGGCGATATCGCCAATGCTGGTGTTCTCGATGCCCTTCTGCAGGAAGAGCTGCTCGGCAGCCTCCAGGATGGTGGCTTGCTGCTCATCGACCTGGTGTTTGCCGATCTTGCGCTCTTGGGCTGATTTCGATTCGGGTGTGTTCATGGATTGTTCATGTTACAAATTGTAACATGAACATTCTACCCGCGTTTCCATGGGAGGTCAATGTAGGGGCACGATATATCGTGCCCCTACAAATTGCCATTTATATATTCTGGATCCTGGCGATGGAGACCACGCGGTCGTTCCCGCCCACTTCCATCAGGCGCATGCCGCGGGACGGGCGCCCAGCCTGGCGCACATCCTTCACCGGCATGCGCAGCACGATCCCCCCAGCCGAGATCATCGTCAGGTCGTCCTGCATCTGGGCCACCCGCGCGGCCGCCACCGTACCGATCTTGCTCATGGCGCCTTTATCGGCGCTGTTTACCCCGCCGGTGGCGCGGCCCTTGGCTGGGTATTCGCTCAGGGGGACGCGCTTGCCAAATCCCTGGGTTGTGATCAGCACCAGGTAGCCCCCCTGCTCCACCACATCCATGCTCGCGATGCGGTCGCTTTTCGACAGGCGCATGCCGGTCACCCCCGCCGCGGTACGCCCCATCGGGCGCACCTCGTCTTCAGAGAAGCGCAGCGCCTGCCCTTGTTCGGTCACCAGGATGATCTCATCTTTGCCGCTGGTCAGGCGCGCCCAACCCAACCCATCCCCCTCTTCCAGGGTGATGGCCAGGATGCCTGAGGGGCGTACGGCGGTAAATTCGGCGAGGGCCAGGCGTTTCACCCGCCCGTTCAACGTGGCGAGTACGCAATACTGGTACGCCTGCCCACCGCCGCTGTTGGCGGGCATCGCCACCGCGGCGGTGATCACCTCGCCCGCATCCAGCGACAGCACGTTGACCAGTGGGATGCCCTTGGCGGTGCGGTCGGCATCCGGGATCTGGTACACCTTCTCGGAATATACCTTGCCCTTGTCCGAGAAGAACAGCATCGTGTCCAGTGTGCGCGCCGGGATGAGGGTCAGCACCTCATCTTCTTCCTTGGTTGCCATGCCCGTCACACCCCGCCCGCCGCGGCTTTGGGCGCGGAAGGCCTTGGTTGCCACGCGCTTGATGTAGCCCCGCTGCGTGATGCTGAGCAGCACGGCTTCGTCGGGCACCAGGTCATGCTCCTCCAGGTCTTCTTTGGCCTCCGCGGCGATGAAGGTGCGCCGGTCGTCGCCGTATTTCTCCACCATCTCCGCCAGGTCGGCCTGGATGGCGCTCAGGATTTTCTTTGGGCTGGCGATTAAATCTTCCAGGTATCCAATCCGCCCCAGCACTTCCTGGTGCTCAGTCTCGATCTTCTGGCGCTCCAGGGCTGCCAGGCGGCGTAATTGCAGATCCAGGATGGCCTGCGCCTGCAGCTCGCTCAGCTTGAAGCGGCTCATCAGGCGTTCGCGGGCGGTATCGGCATCTGGCGATTTTCGGATCGTGTCGATCACCGCGTCCAGGTTGGCCAGGGCGATCAGCAAGCCCTCCAGGATGTGGGCGCGGGCGCGGGCTTTGTCCAGCTCGAACTGCGAGCGGCGGGTGATCACCTCCTGGCGGTGCTCGAGGTAGATCTGCAGGCAGCGTTTTAGCGAGAGCAGGCGCGGCTCGCCATCTACCAACGTCAGCAATTGCACACCGAAGGTGGATTGCAGGGGGGTGTATTTGAACAGCTGGTTGAGCACCTTCTTCGGCTGGGCGCTGCGCTTGAGCTCGATCACGATGCTCATCCCGCGCCGGTCGGATTCATCCCGCAGGTCCGAGATATCCGGGATTTTATCCTCCCGCACCAGGTCGGCGATGCGTTCCAGCAAGCTGGATTTATTGAGCTGGTAGGGGATCTCGGTGACCACGATGCGGTAGCGGCCGGAGCTCATCTCCTCGATGGCAGCCCGCCCGCGCAGCACAATCCGCCCGCGGCCGGTGGAATAGGCGGCATGGATGCCTTCCGTGCCCACGATCACCCCGCCGGTGGGAAAATCCGGCCCGGGCACGAACTGGAGCAGGTCTTCGTTGGGGATCTCCTCCAGCCGGTCGTAGTTCTCGATCAGGAAATTGATCGCTTTGGCCAGCTCGCGCAGGTTGTGGGGCGGGATGTTAGTGGCCATCCCCACGGCAATGCCCGAGGCGCCGTTCAACAGCAGGTTGGGCAGGCGCGCCGGCAGCACCAAGGGCTCCTGCAGGCTGCCGTCGAAGTTGTCCGCGAAATCGACCGTGTTCATGTCGATGTTTGCCAGCATCTCCTCGGCCTGGTACGAAAGGCGCGCCTCGGTGTAGCGCATGGCTGCCGGGGAATCGCCATCTACCGAGCCGAAGTTGCCCTGTCCATCTACC
>JBFYSG010000258.1:0-8176 GCA_041301835.1 Chloroflexota bacterium
CTGCCCGATCTCCCGTATCTTATCGAAGACCTGTTGAAAATTGAGCGTCACGCGGCTCCCGTTGGAAAAATTGTGATATATTTGGACTTATACTATCCGTTTTGGGTCCAGGCTGCCCGGGTCCCGCCGGGAGCAGAACGCCTGTTTTGCGCACCGCTCCCGCCAGGTTGATTATAAGCGGGAACTTTTTACGGCGAAGGACGTCTTGACCCTGTTATACCACTATCAAAAGGAGTAACCCATGCGTACCAAACTTTTCCTCTTTGCATCCCTGTCAGCCCTGCTGCTGGTGTTGAGCGCCTGCGGACCTGCCGTATCCACGGCGGGGCGCACCCTCAGCGTCAGCGGGACCGGCACGGTCTACCTGACACCGGATATCGCTTACCTGTATGTCGGCGTGCACGTCGAGGACCCGGACATCGCCACGGCGGTGGAAACCAACAACGTGCGCACCCAGCGCCTGATGGAAGCCCTGATCGCCCTGGGCATCGACCCCATCGACATCCAGACCAGCAATTTCAGCGTCTGGTCGTACGAGGAGTACGATGACCTGGGCATGCGCTTCACCAATTACTCGGTCGATAACACGGTCTACATCAAGGTGCGCGACCTGACCGGGTTGGGCGAACTGCTGAACACCGTGGTCGAAGCGGGCGCCAACAACATCAACAGCATCACCTTCGACGTTTCTGATAAGAGCGCCGCCCTGGAGGAAGCCCGCCAACTGGCGATGCAGAATGCCGATGCCCTTGCCCAGGAACTTGCCGAAACGGCGGGCGTGAGCGTGGGCGCGATCCAGAGCATCACCTACAGCGAGTACTATCCCTCTGCCTATTACGGCATGGGCGGTGGTGGGGCTTCGCTGGAAGGCTCCGTGGCGCCGATCTCGCCCGGGCAGTTGCAGGTGCAGGTGCAGGTCAACGTCACCTACGCCATCAAGTAAGCCGAAAAAACCTTGTGCCTCCGGGCACCGCCTCCCTCATCTGTCGTTTGGGTGGGGGAGGTGTCTTATTTCAGCCCGGCGGGAACATCCTGCGCGCCGCGGCGTCTGGACTGTATAATTGTTCCTGAAGGAGGAACCATGAGAAAAAATATGACATTGCTACTCGTCCTGCTGGTGTTCGCCAGCCTGCTGAGCGCCTGCGGACCGACCACGGTCTACTCGCAGGGTGAACCCCCGCTGCGCACGATCACCGTCACCGGCACGGGGATGGTCACCATGACCCCGGATATCGCCTATATCTACCTCGGCGTCCAGACCCAGGATTCCAGCGCCTCGACCGCCATGCAGGAGAACAACACCCGCGCCGCGGCGCTGATCGAGGCGGTCAAGTCCTTCGGTGTGGAAGCGGCGGACATCCAGACCACCAATTTCAGCATCTACCCGCAGAACATCTACGATGGCGACAACAACGTGATCGGCACCACCTACATCGTGCAGAACGTGGTCTACGTGACCGTGCGCGACCTGGATACCCTGGGCGAACTGCTGGACGGGGCTTTCCAGGCGGGTGCCAACACGATCAATAGCATCTCCTTCGACGTGGCAGATCGCACCGAGGCAGTCTCGCAGGCGCGCCTGGCGGCGGTGGAAGATGCCCTTCGGCAGGCGCAGGAACTGACCGGCGCCACGCAGGTGACCCTCGGCGAGGTGCAGACCATCTCCTACTACGACAGCACGCCCTACCCGGTCTACTATGAAACCCGGGCGATGATGGATGCAGGCAGCAGCGTGCCGATCGAAGCCGGCTCGATGCAGATCACCACGACGGTGACCATCGTGTACGAGATCCGCTAGCTGGATAAAAAACCCGGGGCGGCATCCCGCTCCGGGTGGTTCCTTGAAAGACAACCGGGCGCCCTGAACAGGCGCCCTTTTTTTACTTGTTGAACAGGTCGCTCAGCACCCGGGCGGATTGGCTCTCGATGACCTCGTGCAGCGACCCGCCGTGCGAGTCCATCGTGACAACAACGGGCAGGTCCTTGACCTCGATGACCCAGATCGCCTCGGGCACGCCGAAATCCAATTTATGCACGCCCAGCACGTTCACGACCGACTGGGCGATGAAGGTGGCGGCTCCGCCGATGGCATGGAAATAGACCGCCGGCACCTCCTGGCAGCCTTTCAGCGTCTTGGGACCCATGCCGCCCTTGCCGATGACCCCCTTCAGGTTGAAGTGTTTCATCACCTCCGCCTGGTAGGGCTCCTCGCGGATGCTGGTGGTGGGACCGGCGGCGACGAACTTGTACGCCTTGCTCTCGAGTCCCGCCACGACGGGACCGCAGTGGTAGATGACGCCGCCGTCCAGGATCGGCTTGAGCGCCTCATAGACCGCCAGGTCATCGCCCTGGGGCGGGCGCGTCTTCCGAATGAAGGTTTCGATCATCCACTTGTGGACGGCATCGCGCCCCGTGACCATCACCCCGTTCAGGGTGACCGGGTCGCCGACCTTGAGGCTTCGGATGACCTCATCAGGGATGGGAAGGTTGAGGGCATGCATGGGTGAGCCTCCTAGTCGTAGAGCACTTCCCCGCCGGATTTGACGGTCAGTTTGCGGCGGCGGTATGCCCAGCACATGTACGATATGGTGACGAAGTACGATGCCGGCAGGCGGGAGAGTCCGGTGATCTTGGTATCGATCACCGTGGTCTTGCCGCCGAAGCCCATCGGACCGATGCCCATCTGGTTGGATTCGGCGGTCAGTTTCTCCTCCAGTTCGGCGAGCTTCGGGTCCGGGTTGCGGGTGCCCAATTTGTCCAGCAGCACTTCCTTGGACTTGACGTAGCCGGAGCCGCGGTCGCCGCCGATGGCGATGCCGAGGATGCCCGGGGCGCAGCCCTGTCCCTGTGCTTTGTGGACCGCATCCAGGGCGGCTTTACGCACGCCCGCCAGGTCGCGCCCCGCGCCGATGCGGTTATCGGGCAGGGAATACTGGGCGCCCACGTTCTCGCAGCCGCCGCCCTTGAGCATCACCTCGATCGTCAGGTCCTCGGCTTCGACCTCCTCGAAGTGAATGGAGGGGAAGTCGTCGCCGCCGAGGTTGTTGCCCGTGTTCTTGTCGTACACCGCGTCCACGGCGTTGGGGCGCATGTAGGATTTGGCGGTGGCTTCCGCCAGCGCGGCGCGGATCTGCTTTTTCAACTGCAGCGTGCTCCAGCCGGCAGGGTGGTGGACGTAGAAAATGGGCGTGCCGGTATCCTGGCAGATGGGGGTGGAGTTGCGGCGGGAGAGTTCGATGTTCTTGATGATCGTCTCCAGGGCGCCGCGGGCGGCGGACCCCGGGGTTTCCGCCTCGACCGCCTTGCGCAGGCGTTCCTCCACGTCGGCGGGCAGGTCGGAGGAGGTGCGGCGGATCAATTCGAGGATCTCTTTGGTCAGGTCGCGCATGGAGCCTCCTGAAAATGGGTGGTTAAGTCTCTGCAGGGCAGGGTGCCTGCCCGTTTATGATACACCGAAACGCAAAAAATGGAAGGCAGATATTGACCACTGCCCGCAGTCACGTTCATAAGGCTTCGAAGCTCGGCATCCCTGCCCGACGCGCTGCTCCTGCGCGGGCGGTAGAAGCGGCTTCTGTCATGGGATGGTTTTATCTTTCAATGCGGAAAACCCCCGCGCAGACCGAGACCTGCTGGTACTGCACCCGCAGCCCGCATGCTTCTAGCGCCGGCAGCGTCTCGTCTGCCAGCCAGTAGAATTCATCCTCCCAGGCATCGCCTTGGCTGGCTTTGACCTGCTCCAGCGCTGCCCGGTCGCGGAAAGCCACATCGCCGAGGATGAATACTCCGCCGGGTGCCAGGTTTGGCAGCAGCGCGCCCAGGATGCGCACCTTTTCTTCGAGCGCGAAATGGTGAAAAACGTAGGCAGAGACGATGCGGTTGAAAGGACGGTCGAATCCCGCCGGGAGGGGGGTCCGCAGGTCGTGCCAAGCGAAATGGGCGTCCGGCAGTTTGGCGCGTGCCCGGGCGAGCATGGGTTCGGAGAAGTCGCAGCACCACAGGCTGCACCCGGCTTGGGCAAAGGGCAGGGCAAGGTTGCCTGTGCCGGTGCCCAGGTCCAGCACCGCCAGCCCGGGTCGCGCCTGCGCCAGCGCGACGATCCTGGCGATCACCTGCCCGTAGCCGTAAAAGGGGAATTGGTCGATCGAAACCGAGTAGTCGTAGGTCGCAGCCCAATCGTCGAAGTCCGAGGCTGGAAAGGGATCCTGGTCGGGTGACATGCCTGCCATTGTAACCGAGGATGCCGCACGGGTTCGGGAAGCCAATAAGGACACCTTGACAAAAGCGGGCGGGGAGGTAGAATAATTGTGGCGTGAGCCGTATTTTATTTGACCTGGATAAGTGTACAAATGACACTAAATATGCACCCGGATATCCTCGATGCCATCCGCCGGGCACTGGCGGAAGACATCGGCAAGGGCGATGCCACCTCGGAGAGCATCATCCCTGCCGGCGACAGCATGCGCGGCAGGATCATCGCCAAGCAGGAGGGCGTGGTCGCCGGTCTGGACGTTGCCCAGGTGGTCTACCAGATGGTGGATGCCGGGGTTGACTTCCAGCCGCATGCGGCGGAAGGCAGTCACGTGGAAAGCGGGCAGGTGCTCGCCCTCGTTTCCGGGCGGACGCGCGCCCTGCTCACCGCCGAGCGGACGGCGCTTAACTTCCTCGGGCGCATGTCCGGCATCGCCACCCTCACCGACCGCTTCGTGCAGGCGGTGGCGGGCACGAAGGCGACCATCCTTGATACGCGCAAGACCGCCCCGGGTTTGCGCATCGCCGATAAACTGGCAGTCCGGCGCGGCGGGGGCGCCAATCACCGCATCGGGCTGTACGACATGATCCTGATCAAGGACAACCACATCGACCATGCCGGTTCGATCACCGCCGCGGTGGAACTGGCGCGCGCCGCCCGCACCGGGCTGGAGGTGGAAGTGGAGGCGCGCACCCTCGACGACGTGCGCGAGGCGCTGGCGCTGGGCGTGGAGCGCATCCTGCTGGATAACATGCCCACGGAGATAATGCGCCAGGCGGTGGGTTTGCGCGACGCGCACGGCGGTGGTGCCCTGCTCGAAGCCAGCGGCAACGTCACGCTCGAGACCGTGCGGCAGATCGCCGCCAGCGGCGTGGACTTCATTTCGTCCGGCGCGCTGACCCACTCGGCGCAGGTGTTCGATGTCTCTTTCGATTATCTTGCTGCGGGCTGATCCCCGCCAGGAGCGGCTATGAAGGCTGATGAGAAGAAGATGTTTAACAATATGAAGGCAAAACTCGGGCGTATCGTCCCGGAGGTGGAACTGCGCTATAAAGCCGGGCTGGCGGTGGAGATCAACCGCCTCAAGCGCGAACGCAACGCCGTCATCCTGGGGCACAACTACATGGAACCGGCGCTCTTCCACTCCATCCCCGATTTCACCGGCGATTCGCTCGACCTCTCGCGCAAGGCGGCGCAGACCGACAAGGATGTGATCGTTTTCTGCGGGGTGAAGTTCATGGCAGAGACCGCCAAGATCCTCAACCCATCCAAGACTGTACTGCTGCCGGCGGAGAAGGCGGGCTGCTCGCTGGCAGAGTCGATCACGGCTGCCGATGTGCGCGCCCTCAAAGCGAAATTCCCCGGCGTGCCGGTCGTCACCTATGTCAACACCTACGCCGACGTGAAAGCCGAATCCGATATCTGCTGCACCTCGGGCAACGCCGTGGCGGTGGTCGAGTCCCTGCACGTGGATACGGTCATCTTCCTGCCGGATGAGTACCTGGCAGGCAACGTGGCGCGCGAGACCGGCAAGCACATCATCTTCCCCACCCTCGATCCGGCGGCAGGCGCTGCGGACGGCAGGGCGGGGCTGGATTACCAGTTGATCGGCTGGCGCGGGCGCTGCGAGGTGCACGAGAAGTTCACCCTGGAAGACATCGCCACCGTGCGGGCGCAGTTCCCCGATGTGGCGATCCTGGCGCACCCCGAGTGCAGCCCCGAGGTCACCGCCGCGGCGGATTTCTCCGGCTCGACCAACGCCATGATCCGCTACGTGCAGGAATCGCAGGCGCCGCATTACCTGATGCTGACCGAGTGCGCCATGGGCGATAACGTCGCCGCCGCCAACCCGCACAAGGACATGCTGCGGCTGTGCATGGTGCGCTGCCCGCACATGAACATGATCACCATGGAAGACACCCGCGACGCCCTCAAGTACAACCGCTATGTCATCGATGTGCCCGAGGAGATCCGCCTCCGGGCGTACCAGGCGGTGGAACGCATGATCCGGATCGGCTGAGGCATCAGTATGAAGACCACCGACGTGCTCATCCTGGGTAGCGGCATCGCCGGAGCCGCCGCTGCATTGGAACTGGCAAAGGACCCCCACCGGCGCATCATCCTCATCAGCCGCGAGGCGGACGCGCACGAATCCAACACGCGCTACGCCCAGGGGGGCATCATCGGGCGCGGCTTGGACGACAGCGCCGACCTGCTGGTCGAGGATATCCTCGAGGCGGGCGCGGGGGCTTCCCTGCCGTCGGCGGCGCGCATCCTGGCAGAGGAAGGTCCCGCCCTGCTTCAGCAGGTGCTGGTCGGCATGGCGGGCATCCACTTCGACCACGAATCGGACGGCGACCCGGAATACGGGCAGGAGGGGGCGCACTCGCGCCGCCGCATCCTGCACGTCGGTGACGGCACCGGCAGGGCGATCATCGAGGGGATGATGAAGGTCATCCGGAGCAGGGAGAACATCGAACTGCTCACCGATGCCACCGCCGTCGACCTCATCACCTATCCGCACCACGCCCGCAACCCGCTGGCGGCATATGAACCGGTTGCCTGCCACGGGGCGTATGTCTTCGACCGCAAGGGTGGGGCGGTGCACCGCACGCTGGCGGCGGTGACCGTGCTGGCGACCGGCGGGTTGGGGCGCATCTTCCGCAACACCACCAATCCAACCGGGGCGCGCGGCGACGGGCTGGCGATGGCAAGCCGCGCCGGGGCGCGCATCGTCAACGCCGAGTACGTCCAGTTCCACCCCACCGCGCTCTCGTCGCCTGGTGCGGAGGGTTTCCTCATCAGCGAGGCGGTGCGCGGCGAGGGCGCCATCCTGCTCACACCGGACGGGAAGCCCTTCATGGAGAAATATTCCCCCGAGTGGAAGGACCTGGCGCCGCGCGACGTGGTGGCGCGCGCCATCCACAACGAGATGGAGACCAACGATTTCTCGCACGTCCTGCTCGACATCGCCTCGCACATGCCGGCGGCGAAGATCAGGGCGCGCTTCCCCAACATCCATGCCGAGTGCCTGCGCGCCGGCGTGGACATGACCCGCGAGCCCATCCCGGTCGTCCCGGCGGCGCATTACTTCTGCGGCGGGGTGGCGGTGGATGACTGCGGGCGCACGGGCATCCGCAGCCTGTACGCCGTCGGCGAAGTCTCCTGCACCGGTCTACACGGCGCCAACCGGCTTGCCTCCACCTCCCTGCTGGAGGGGCTCGTCTGGGGTACGCGCGCCGGCGCGGATATCGAACGCCGCCTGGCATCCGGAGAGGGCGGGGCGATCCCCGGGCGGGCGGACATCCCTGCCTGGGATGAATCCAACCTGACCCACGAGCCGGACCCGGCGCTCATCCAGGGCGATATGCAGACCATCCAGAACATCATGTGGCATTACGTCGGGCTGGTGCGCTCGGGCGACAGGCTCTCGCGCGCCATCCGTGAACTGCGCCACCTGCAGAACGAGATCGAGACCTTCTACCGCAAGACCCGCCTGAGCGATGGTTTGATCGGGCTGCGCAACGCCGTCGAGACCGCCCTGATCGTCGCCGAGGCGGCGCGCCACAACCGCCAGAGCCGCGGCTGCCACTACCGCGTCGATTCGGTCGACGGCGGCGACAGGTTGTTGTAGGGACACGGGGCTTATCAAGCGCAAGGGCGACCCACCGGGTCGCCCTTTTCTTTAATAGACCGCTTGCACAACCGCGCTTGCGCTGCAACGACTTCGGTCGTTATTTTGCCGCACTCCCCTGCTCAAAATAGATCGGGTTCGAGAGCAGCGCCGGCAGCGCAGGGATGCCCGGCACGAAGGCGCGCAGCACCACCACGCGCGCAAAGCCCGGTGCCTCCATGCGGTACGTGCCGTGGAAACTGCCCGCCTCCTTCGCCTCCACCAGCGTCGTGCCGCCATCCCGCGTGACCACC
>JBFYSG010000259.1:0-12199 GCA_041301835.1 Chloroflexota bacterium
TATCAACCGGTCGATCCCTGCTCCTGGTTCCAGGCAGCCTACCACTTGGGTTCTTCGGTCATCTGGTAGATGGTGTGGCAGTAGGGGCAGTTGACCATCGGCGCGCCGTTGACCAGTTTGATGTTCTCGGCGCTGAGCGTGCCGCCGCAGGACTGGCATTTGACCTGCGAGATCTTCGTCTCGCCGGGCAGATCCACTTTCAAGGTCACGTTCTGCACGGTCTCCTGTTTGGTCTTGCGTGCCGCCAGTACGATCAGCACGATACCGCCGGCAACCATCAGCAAGCCCACGCACATCAGCCCGACGCCGAGAGTCAGCCAGCTTGATTCTCCGGCAGCCGGGTCGAAGGAGCCGATCACGTTCAAGCCCCCGTAGCCCAGGAAGCACAACGAGATCAGGATGAGGATGCCGCCGCCGATGTACATCCAGGTGGTTGCTTTCATATCTGCCTCCAGAAGATCCAGTCTATATACGTAGAATTAGGGGTAAGTGTAGCACCTTCAATCCGGTCGTGCAAATGACTTAAATCCCATTTTCCGTCCTGCCCACCCATGCCGCGCCTGACACCCGGCGGCGATCATCCTGCCCTGCGATGGGATAATGCTCGCCCTCGCCTGCGAGGCAGGGTTATTCGCCCGGCTGATCCTCATTGCGGTAGTGTACCAACCCATAGACCGATTCCAGCGGCAGGACGATCAGGATGCCGTTGCCGGGCTTGTTCAGGTCGCCCACCACCGCCTCGGTGGCTGCCAGCACCTTCTTTTTCAGTTCGTCGCTCTCGATCACGCTGAACAGGGTGTTGCTGATGTCATCGGTATGGTGGACGAAATCTTCCAGGCTGGGGATCAGCGGTACATCATCGCGCAGCCCTTCCTTCTGGCGGATGCGCCCCAGCCCGGTGCTCGGAAGGATGGTGATTCCGCTCACGCCGGCACGTTCCCAGGCAGACAGGACGTCCTCCAGGTGGTCGGGGTCGTTCAATACGAACAGCATCAGATACATCAGGCACGCTCCTTTGCCTTGTCCGGGTTTTCCGGGCTTTCTTTAATATCGGCTGCTTCCTTGCAGGATGGTCTCTCCTTGAATAACAGCCTCAGCAGGGGTGGCGTAAGCAGGGTGCTGATCATGACCATGAACACGATCGCCGAGAGTTCATTCTGGCCCACCAGCCCCTGGCGGATGCCGACATTGGCAACGATCAACCCCACCTCGCCGCGCGAGATCATCCCGGCACCCAACTGCCAGGACTCGCGCCAGTTCATGCCGCCCAGTCGTGCGCCCAAGCCGGAGCCCAGGAACTTGGACACCAAGGCTGTCAGGATGACCGCCAGGGTCAGCCATACCGCCGAAGGCTCCAAGGCGCGCAGGTTCACCGACAAGCCAATGCTGATAAAGAAGATCGGCACGAAGAATCCGTAGGCAAGCGAGTGGATGCCGGCTTCCATGCGCTCTTTTTCGTGACTACGGGCGAACATCAAGCCTGCCAGGAAGGCGCCGGTGATGGCTGCCATACCGCCGAGCAATTCCGCTGCCACACCGTAGATGATCATCACGATGATCGCCAGGCTCAGCACACTCTGGCTGATGGGCAACCGGGCGGCAAGGCGCGCCAGCCGCGGCAGGACCCACCAGCCGAACGCCAGGGACGCCACGAGGAACAAGACCATGCGTCCCAGCACGATCAGCAGGGTGATAAGGCTGGTGCTGCCTTCCAGCACCGCCAGGAAGCCGGAGAGCAGCAGGATGACCAGCACGTCGTCGAAGACCGCCGCGCTCAGCAATCCCAAGCCCACCCGGCTGCGCAGGACCTTCATTTCCAGCAGGGTCTGTGCCGAGATGCTGACCGATGTGGCGCCGAGGGTCAAGCCCAGCATGAAGGCTGCCTCACCCGGCATGCCGAAGAGCAGCCCCAACCCCCAGCCGGATGCCACCGGCACCAGCACGCCCAGGCTGCCTGCCAGCGCCGAGACGCGCATGTTGCGGGTCAGTTCGTGCAGGTGCAGTTCCAGCCCGGCGATGAACATCAGCAGGAGCACGCCCAGTTCCCCCAACTCCTGGATCGTCTCTGCCAATGTCCCGCTGCTGAAGGGCGAGGCGTGAGCGATATCCAGCAGGGAGGGACCGAGCAGGATGCCGACCAGGATCTCGCCCAGCACCGAGGGTTGACCCAGGCGCGTGCTCAGGTACCCGGCGGCTTTGGCAGCCAGCAGGATGATGGCAAGCAGGATGGCGAGTTGAAGGAAGGATGACATGTTGTGTGCTTGTGAAAAGTTTACCATGAAAATCTTGCGCCCTTTGAAGGGAGGTGACCTTAAACAATCCCTGCGCGCACCTGCCATCGCGGGTAGAATCGAGGCATGCCCGCAAATATCGAGATCAAAGCCCGGGTGAGCGACCCCGACCACCTGCAGGCGCGCGCCGCCGCGCTCAGCGATGTGCCTGTGCAGGTCATCCCGCAGGAGGACACCTTTTTCAATGTCCCGCGTGGACGCCTGAAATTGCGCCAGGTATCGCCGGAGGAAGGGCAGCTGGTCTATTATGAGCGCCCCGACCGGGAAGGTCCCAAGCGCTCCAATTACCTGCTTGCGCCCACCACGGAACCGGAAAGCCTCAAACGCGCCCTGACCGCCGCCCTGGGCGTGCGCGGGGTGGTGCGCAAGACGCGCCGGTTGTTCCTATCCGGGCAGACGCGCATCCACCTGGACGAGGTCGAGGGACTGGGTCATTTCATGGAACTGGAGGTCGTGCTGACCCCCGGGCAGAGCGATGCCGAGGGCATGGCGGTTGCCGAAGACCTGATGCGCCAACTGGGCGTGGAACCCGCCGACCTGCTGGAAGGTGCCTACATGGACATGCTGGAGCAGGGATGAGCATTGCGTGTTCGCTTGTGCTCTCGCCCGGGCATGTCTTCCCCGGTCACGAGGAAGCCCCCTCGCGTTTCCAGTATCTCGGCGGCTGGGATTCCAAACCCTACCGGGTGGAATTCATCGCCCCCGAACCTGCCGACCTGGCGCAAGTCACCGCCGTCCACTCGGAGCGCATGCTGCGCGGCTTCGAAGCCGCCTGCCGCCAGGGACCCGGCATCACCGATTTTGCCCCCACCTACGTCACGCCTTCCACCTACGCAGATGCCTTCCTGGCTGCCGGCGCGACGCTGGCTTGCACACGCGCCGTGCTGGCAGGGCAGGCTGCCAGCGGCTTCGCCATCGTGCGCCCCCCGGGACATCATGCCGAGCCTGAAGCCGCCATGGGCTTCTGCCTATTGAACAACATCGCCATTGCCGCCCGTTCTGCGCTCAATTCCGGCTTGGAACGGGCGCTGATCGTGGATTTCGATGTCCACCACGGCAACGGCACGCAGGCGGTCTTTGCCGATGAACCCCGGCTGTCCTTCTTCTCCACCCAGCAGGAGAACATTTATCCTTTCCGCAGCGGTCATCTCCATGACCTGCCGGCGGGGCGCGGGCGCATCGTCAACCTGCCGCTGCCGGCGCGCAGCGGGGATGCCGCCTTTGCGCTGATCGCAGAGCAGGTACTCACCCCGCTGGTGGAAGCCTTCAAGCCGGGCATGATCTTCGTCTCCGCCGGATTCGACAGCCACTGGGACGATCCGCTGGCGGAACTGGGTCTCTCATCCGCCGGTTATCACGCCTATGCCCTGCGCCTGCGCCAGCTGGCAGATGCCTTCTGCGGCGGCAGGATCCTGTTCGTGCTGGAGGGGGGCTACAATCCGCGCAACGTTGCCAGCGGTGTGGATGCGGTGCTGTGCGCCCTGGCAGATGTCCCGTTCACGGCAGTTGACCCAAGCCCTTACCCCGAACCGGAGGTCGCCACCCGGGTGGTGGAACTGCGCGCCCTGCACCGCATGGCTTGACTTTCGCCGGGTCTCTTGACAAATTAGAACATTAGTGCTATCCTCGTTTTAGAACAATAGTTCTTAGAATGAGAGGATAGCATGTCCCCTGCCAACCAATTCCTGCTCGCTTTGCAAGCCTACCAGGAAGTTCAGGCGGAAATGCGCCAACCGGAGCAGACCGCCGTCTTTGTCTCCCCTGACCCAGTGTTGGATGATCCCCTGCCCGCCGGCTCGCTGCTGATCGGGCTTGCCGAAGACGGTCAGCCGCTGAGCTTCGACCTGTTCGAACCTGCCACGGGTCCCATCCTGGTTGCCGGTGGGGGCGGATGCGGCAAGACCGCCTTCCTGCAAGCCCTGGCGGATGCCACCGAGAGCGACCTGGACCTGCAGTTCGGTGTCCTGACCGCCTTCCCCGAGGAATGGCACGCCCAGGAAACGCTGCCCGGGTGCCTGGGCATCTGGAACGCCGACCACCCCGCGGCGGGTCAGTTCCTCGAGCGCCTGATCTCCTGGGCGCCGGTGCTGCCTGCCACACGCCAGGCGATCCTGCTGCTGATCGATGGGCTGGATGGGATGAGCCTGGGATCCGCCACGCGCCAGGCGGTCCGCTGGTTGATCGCCCGGGGACCCGAAGCGCACATCCTGCCGGTCGTGAGTGCCAACGCCGGGCGCGTGACACGCCTTGGCTCATTGCAGGATTATTTCCACACCCGGGTGCTCGGTCACACCCGGCGCGGCAACTCTGCCTGCCTGCTCGGCAGGCATCCGGAGATGGACCTGGCGGACCTCACGCCGGGCATGCAGTTCTACCTCGAATGGGAGCAGGGCACCCTGCGCTTCTGGACCAGCCCTCTCGAAGGAGTTATGACATGAAAGTGGGTATGTTGTGGTTTGATGACGATAAGAAGACCGCCCTGACCGCCAAGGTTGCCCGGGCGGCGGATTATTACCGCCAGAAATACGGGCTGAACCCCGACCTGTGCCTGGTGCACCCGTCCATGCTCAACCCCGCGGGAGCGGGCAGGAAGGAAGGACAGGCAGGCAAGGTTGTTCTGCGCCCCAACCGTTCCATCCTGCCGGGGCACCTGTGGATCGGCGTGGAAGACCGGAACTGACCCTAGCCGCCCCCGGTTCCCGGGGAAGCAGGGATCCCGCCCAGCGCCACCACCACGGCTGCCGCCATACCCCGGCTGTGGGTCAGGCTGACCGCCCAGTGCTCCAGCCCCAGCCTCGCTGCCACCTGCTGCGCCCGCCTGTGCAGGACGATATAAGGCTCGCCCGAGCGGTGGTGCAGGGTCTCGACCTCCAGCCAGCCGACGGGTCCGATGCCGGTGCCGAGCGCCTTGACTGCCGCCTCCTTGGCGGCGAAGCGGACAGCCAGGGCTTCCGCCCGCCCGCGGCATTCCAGCGCCTCAGCAGGGGTGAAGACGCGCTGCAGGAAGCGGTCACCGAAGCGCGCATATGCCGCCTGGATGCGTTCGATCTCGATCAGGTCGAGGCCGGTTTTCAGGATCACGGTCCCGCCACCGCCAGGGCGAACCGTTCCAGGTCCAGGTAGCGGCGCGCCGTCTCCAGCACGGCTTCCGGGGTGACCGCCTGCACCATGCGGGGGTAATTCTGGTAGTATTCCAGACCCAGATCGTAGCGTTCGATGTTCAGCAGGGCGTTGACCACGCCGGCATTGGATTCCAGCGAAAGCGGCAGGCGCCCGATGAAATTCGAGCGGCTGTCTTCCAGTTCCTCCGGGCTGACGCCTGAATCGACGAAGCGCCGCACCTCCCGCTTGATCAGATCGATCGCCTTCTCGACATTCCCGGGATTGACCCCGGCGCTGATCACCCAAGCGCCAGGTCCCACCCCGGTATTGAGCGAGGAGTAGGCATAATACGCCAGACCGGAGCGCTCGCGTACGCTCTCGCCGATGCGTCCACCCAGCCCGAACTGCCCCAGGGCGGAGTTGCCCAGCGAAGCCGCCATGTATTCCTCCGCCTTGCGCATCGGACCGGACGAGCCGACCTGGATGTCGCTCTGCGCCTTGCCGGGAATGGTCACCTTGCGCCGGGTGGTGCGTTTCAGCGGCAGGTAGGGGGGCAGTTCCGGCGGCAGCATCTGCCCCGGGTTGCGCCAGCCGCCCAGGGCTGCCTCCACGAGGTCGATCGCCCGCTTCGGCTCCACGTCCCCGACGATCGCCAGCACCATGCCAGTTGGACCGTAGTGCCGGGCGTGGAATGCCTGCAGGTCCTGCCTTTGGATCGCCTGCACGGTCTCGCTCCAACCGTCGTCGGGCAGGGCATAAGGATGTCCCTTGAAGAGGATCTGGTCGAAGGTCAGCGAAGCCATGGCACCCGTATCCTGGGCGCGGATGGCAAGCCCGGTAAGCAGTTGGGTGCGCAGCCGATCGACCTCATCGGCGGGGAAGGAGGGTTGGGTCAGGCTTGCGCTGAGCAGGTCCAGCAGCAGCGGCAGGTCTTCCGCCAGGGCGCGCCCGCTGAAACCGGCGGTGTGCGTGCCCCCGCCAAAGGACAAACTGGCGGCGTTGGTCTCAAGTGCATCGTAGATCTGTTGGAAGGAGCGTTCGCCTGCCCCGCGCATGAGCGCCAGGGCGGTGAAATCCGCCAGCCCCAGTTTCTCCAGCGGGTCAAGCAGCGCCCCGCAGGGCAGGTGCCCGCCGAGGAAGACCGATGGGCTGGCGAAATTGGGACGCACGAGCAGTTTGATGCCGTTGGCGAGACTGTGCTGGGTGATGTTCTCAGGACCCGGCAGGGAGTGCCAGTCCAGGCTGGCGGGGAGGCGTTTACTCATTTGGCAGCCTCCGCGGGCAGGTAGGTGCCGACGAGGCGGTTCTGCGGGCGCAGGTATTGCTGTGCTGCCGCCTGCACCTGTTCGGGCGTCACCCTGCCCAGTTTATCAAGATAGGTCAGGAACCAGTCGTAGGTGGCGAACATCTCGGCATAACCCAGCCAGAACGCCTGGTTGGTGATGCTCTCGGAGCCGTAGGTGAAGTTGGCGCGCGCCTGTTTCAGGGCCCGGGCGATCTCCGCTTCGGTGACGCGCTGCGTGCGGATGCGCTCGATCTCGGCATCCAGGGCTTGCAGGGTCTCTTCCGCCTTGCGTTTGGGGTGCACGGTGGCGACGATCCCGTACAGGAAGGGGTCGAGGGTGCTCCCCAGGCTGCCGCCGATCGACACAGCCAGTTCCGTGTCCACCAGGGCACAGTAGAGCCGGGAAGTCTTGTTCGAGATGCCTCCACCGCCGAACATGTTCAGGTTGCTGGGACCCGCCAGCAGGCTGTCGATGACCGTCAGGGCGAAGAAATCCGGGTGGTTCGCGGCAGGGACATGCCATGCCACCTGCAGATAGGTGGTTTCCCCCGGACCCTCCACCGTCAGGCGGTGTTCGCCGCGCGCTTCAGGTTCGACGCCCGCCATGCGCGGCGGGTCCTGCCCGGCAGGGATGCCTTCGAACAGTTCCCGCACGCGCACCAGCATGGCGCGGGTCTCGAAATCCCCGGCGAGCGCCAGGACGGCATTGTTGGGGATGTAATAGGTGCGGTAATGTTGATAAAGTTGCTCGCGCGTGATTGTTCTCAGGTCGGGCAGATCGCCGATGATCTCGTGGTGGTAGGGGTGGACGCGGAAGGCGGCACTCTGCAGCGCCTCGCCCAGCAGGAAGAGCGGCTCGTTCTCGCTGCCCTCACGCTCGGAGATGATCACGGTGCGCTCCGCGGCAACTTCCTTCTCCTCGAACAGGGAGGCAGTCATGCGGTCTGCTTCCAGGCGCAGGGACATGTCCAGCCTGGAGGCGGGCATGGTCTCCATGTAGGTCGTCCAATCCATGTGGGTGAAAGCGTTCCAATGCCCTCCGTCGCGCGAGATGGCTTTATCCAGCACGCCGGCGGGGAACTGCGGGGTACCCTTGAACTGCATGTGCTCCACCCAGTGGGAGATCCCGGTGCGCCCGGTGGCTTCATCCTTCGAGCCAACGCGGTACCAGATCCACGAACTGATCAACGGCGCGGTGTGGATCTCTTTGAGCAGGACCTTCAGCCCGTTGGCAAGCGTGACGCCGGTATGCGTTTTTTTCATGGGGTGGGCTGCGCCCGGTGCATGTACAAGCCTTCGCTGTCGCACAGCGGGCGGGCACGGTAATCCACCGCGGCGGGATCCAGCAGGCAGTAGAGCGGACCGATGGTATCCTGCAGACCAAGGAATGCCGTGTGCAGGTTGGCGATCGCCGGGTCGCTGGAACTGGCGCTTGCCAGTTCGATGTTCACCGGTACCTGCAGGTCCACCAACACCGTGGTCTGCACGGGTATGTCCATGCGCAGGGCTACCGGCAGGATCGTACCGGCAGGCAGGGTGACGGTGGCGGGCGCGTTGATATCCAGCATGCCGGTGTCGATGACCACATAGGCATTGCGAATGGTCACATCCTGGGTCAGGGTTACATTGGTCTGTTCCTGCACGACCGGCAGGGTGAAGTCGAGCGGAATGGGCATGTCCTGCACCTCGATGGTCGTGGTGATGTAGGAATTGTCCATGCGCACGAAGTTGTCGTACAGACCGCCCAGCAGACCGTTGATGGTATTTTCCAGCGTGTGGATCCTGAACGCCAGCAGCAGGACGATCGCGAGCAGGACGGCATTCACGACCAGCGAGATCACGGACGAAAGGTCCCACATGGCGGTGCGCATGCGGTACTTGTCTGGCAGGCGCCTGCCACCCGGTTTCCTGCCCGATTCCATGATGCGCTGGAACCTGGCGGCAGCCAGGTTATAGCCGGAGGGCTCCTCCACCGCAGGTGCTTCCTGGGAAGGTTCCTCAACCTCGTTCTCCGGCATCAGGTCGGGGTTGTCTGTGTCTTCGGTTGGCTCGAGCGGCTCGGCGGGCGGCTGGACATAGCGGGCTTGGTGGATGACCCGCTTGGTGCGCCTCCGGGGGGTCGGTTCCACATTTTCTTCTTCTTTTTCGTCTTTCTTGATGAAATTGAACAGGGACATGGTTCCTCCAGTCGCAGGCAGGTTAACTATAGCATAGAGTTCCTGGATTTGCCCACTCCCCGCACCTGGCATGGGCGGGAACTTAAGGGGTACTTGAATCCGCCATTTCAGGTCATTATAATGAACCTGAATACAGAAATGCCGGACGGGCGCTTGTGGGGAGCAGACCGACCACCTGAAGGCATACGTTCATTGACAGGCAGGCGCTTGCAGGCTGGTTGTGCCGGACCCTGCCAGAGGAGGAGACCCATGCACGCCTTGTACCACCGCAGCGCGCCTGCGCTGCTTGTCCTGTTCCTGCTGATCCTGGCATCCTGCAATTTCCCCGGTTTCACCCCCCCGGTGGAGGACGAGACGAGCGTCGTGCCGACCGATCTGCCCGTGGCAGCCACGCCGACCGCCACCATTGTCCACCTGGTGACGCCCGGCAGCGGCGCCAGCCCGGAAAGCAGCATCAGCGACACCATCTCCGGTGACACCGCCCAACAGGGGGTGCCGAACGAACCGCCTGGCGGGGATGTCTATCTCTACAACTTGTATGAACGACCCTTCAATGCCCTGACCCAGGATATTTTCTTCCCCGACCTGGATATCCGCTCCGCCACCCTGGGCTTGGGAAGCCCCTGGATGTATGCGACCATCTATCTATATGGTCTGCGCCCGGAGGTCGCTGCCCTGGCGGGGCATTACGGAATCGAGATCGACCTGAACGTGGATGGGCGCGGCGACTGGTTGATCATGGCAGATACACCGCTCTCCAGCGAGTGGAGCACCGTGGGCGTGCGCGCCTGGCAGGATACGAACCAGGATGTCGGTCAGCAGTTGGTGTGTTACGCCGACCCGCCCCAAGTGGCGGATTCCTATGACCTGCTGTACTTCGACCAGGGCGTTGGCGACGACCCGGATGCCGCCTGGGCGCGCTTCGTGGATGGGAGCAGCCCGCCGGCGGTCCAGATCGCCTTCAAGCACAGCATGATCGACCTGGATGACGAGTTCATGTGGGGTGCCTGGTCCGACCAGGGCTTGAACCAGGCGCAGTGGTTCGACTATCACGATCATTTCACCCTGGAGGAGGCAGGCGTCCCGTTCTCTGCCATGCCGGAGTATCCCATCAAGGCGATCGCCGAATTGGATAACACCTGCCGCTGGTCGTATGGCTTTGTCGTTTCAGGGGATGAACCCTGCCTGTGCGCCGGCAACGTGGCGACCCCCACCGTTCCGCCGGAGCGCGCCTCGCTGGGAGGCTATGTTTACAAGGACCTGAACGGCAACGGGGTGCGCGATGATGGTGATGGCGGTTTCGGTGCTGCGATCGTACAGGTTTTCAGCGGCGCGTGCCCGGGCGGTGCCCTGGTTGCCGAAGCCAGCACCATCGAGTGGGGACGCTACATTGTCACAGACCTGGAGCCGGGCACCTACTGCGTGCTCGCCCCGGATATCGAAAGCCTGGTGTTCGCGCCCCCCTCCTACGAGGTCACCCTGTCGGCGGGCGAATTCAGGGATAACCTGGATTTCCGCTGGCCGCGCTAGAACGCCGCGACCTGTTCCGGATCACGCTTATCAGGCAGGGCGGATACCCATCCGCCCTGCCTGCCGCCTCTGCCCCTTGCCTTCCCTGATTCCTCCGCTATAATCAGGCGAAGTTACCCAATCCCAGAACGATCAAGAGAGCAGTGTCATGGCAGATTCCCGCTACATGGTTGCAGTGATCGGTGCCGGTCCCGCCGGGCTGTACGCGGCGCGTAAACTGGCAGAAGGCGGCGCGCGCGTGGTGCTGTTGAACCGGGATGTCAAACCCGGCGGTCTGGCAGAATACGGCATTTATCACGATAAATACAAGATGAAGAACGGTCTGCGCGCCCAGTTCAAGCAGATCCTGGCGACACCCGGGATCGATTATTACGGTCATGTATCTGTCTGCTCGGGGGGCAACATCACCCTGGACGACTTGCTTGCCAGCGGTTTCCAGGCTGTCCTGGTGACCACCGGGGCGCAGGGGACCAAATGGCTGCGCCTGCCGGGCGAGAACCTGCCGGGCGTGTACCATGCCAAGAACCTGGTCTATCATTACAACCTCCTGCCGCCCTTCAGCCAGAAGAAATTCCTGCTGGGCAAACGCGTGGCGGTGGTGGGCGCAGGCAACGTGATGTTGGACATCGCCCATTACCTGGTGCGCGATTGCAAGGTGGATGAGGTCATCGCCGTGGTGCGGCGCGGTCCCGCCGAGGTCAAATTCGCCCGCAAGGAACTGGAGAATGTGGCGGCGAACCTCGACCTGCCCGCCCTGGAGACGGAGTTCGCCCGCGTCAGCGCCTGCATGCAGGCGGTGGGGCAGGATCCACAGGCGGTAAAGTCTGCTTTCACGGATGCCCTGCCCAAAGCCCTGGCGCGCACTTCCGAAACGCGCCTGCGTTTTGAGTTCCTGGATACGCCGGTGCGTGTGATGGGCGACTGGATCGACGGCGTCAACGGGTTAAAAGTGGAAGAGAATTGCCTGGTCGCCCAGGACGGGGGCATCAAGGCGCGCGGCACCGGCAGCACGCATATCCTGCCCGTGGAGGCGGTGGTCTTTGCCATCGGCGACACGGTGGACAAGGACTTCTGCATCCCCGTGTACAGCGATGCCTACCTGACCGCACCCCAGCCGCGCTTCCCGGTGGAAGGCATCTCGTTCGAGGCATTCAACCCCGACAGCAACCAGCCGATCGAGCGCGTCTTCCTGGCAGGTTGGGCGCGTCAGGCGAGCACGGGCTTGGTGGGATATGCCCGCAAGGATGGTGAACTGGCGGCGCGCGCCGTGCTGGAATACCTCCAGACGCAGGAACCGCTCATGGATGTGGAAACCAGCATCCAAAAATTCGGCCGCCGCCTGTTCGAGACCCACGAACACGTGATCACGCGCCCCGACCTGGATAAACTGGAAGCCGCGGAAAGGGATGAGGCGCTCAGGCTGGGCGTGGGGGATTTCAAACTCGAAAGCAATGAAAAGATGTTCGCCGCCATCGGTAGGTAAGTTGCCTGCAAGGTCGTGGTATGCACAATGCGCCGGTCATGCCGGCGCATTGTGCATTAAAGGATGCAACGCCCGGGGCAGGCTGGTGTTCCAATGTACAGGAACCAAACAACCTGCCCTGTCGTTAAACGTATATTGGTAGAGAAGAGGTGAATGGCATGGACACACTGGCACCGGTCGTCATCTTCCTGTTGATCATCCTTTTCGGCGCGTTGACCCTCGTGCCGCTGTTCGATGGTTCCTCCGGTTCGGAGGAACGCCACTGAGCGCGCCTGCCTTGCAGCAAACGAGCGCCCCCACCGGGAGCGCTCGTTTTTAGTTACAGGGGCAC
>JBFYSG010000260.1:0-5418 GCA_041301835.1 Chloroflexota bacterium
ATGCCCATCGTCATCTGGGCGTAGTTGGTGCCGTGGCTGAGCGCCAGCGCCAGCGCCGTGACCACCTGCGAGCGGCGGAACAACGAATTGATGCGCGGCGAGGCGTACCAGCACAACAGCAGGCTGAGCCGCAGGACGAGGTATCCGAAGACAAAGCCGACGATCGGCGAGGCGAACAGGGCGATGAGGATCTTTTCGATGCCCTTCAGTTCGATGACCTGCCACCCGGCGCCCATCAGCACCGCCCCCAGGATGCCTCCGATCAGGGCGTGCGAGGAACTGCTGGGGAAGCCCAGCGCCCAGGTCAGCACGTTCCAGGCGATCGCGCTGCCAAGCGCGGCGATGAGCACCGTGGTGCTGATCGCTTCCGCGGCGACGATCTCATTCCCGATCGTCTCCGCCACGGCAACGCCAAAGATGAATGGTCCCAGGAAGTTCGCCAGGGCGGTCAGCCCCAGCGCCAGGCGGGGTGAAAGCGCCCGCGACGAGATCATGGTGGCGACCACGTTGCTGGAATCGTGGATGCCGTTCAGGAAATCGAATATCAGGGCAAGTACGATCACGGTGATGATGATCGGGGTCATCTAGCCACTCTCTGCTCAGGCGATCTTGACCACGATGTCCGCGATCACGTTCGCAGCTTCATCCCCGCGGTCGGCGGCGTTGCTCAGGTGGCGGTAGACCTCGCGCAGTTTGAGGATGGTGATGACATGCTCGATGTCGTTGGCGCCGCTGAACAGGTCTGCCAGCGCTTCACGGTAGACATCCTCGACCCGGTTCTCCAGCGACTTGGCGCGCTGGGCATGGTCGCCCGCCACGTTGGGATTCTTGTCCAGCCGGTCGACCGCCATCAGCAGCTCATAGGCGGCATCCCGCAGCAGCGCGGCCATGCGCTGCATGTAGGGTGTGACCTGCACCTTGAACAACTCCATTTCACTCACGGTGCTGTAGGCGTAATCCAGCACGTCGTCGATCGTACGCGAGAGGGCAAAGATATCCTCCCGGTCGAAGGGGGTCACGAAGGTGCGGTTCAACTCGTCGATGAGAATGCGCCGGGCTTCATCGGCTTCCTTCTCCTTGGCGGTCAGCAGTTTCGCCGCAGCGGGGTCCTGCGTCTCGACATAGGACTTCAAGGCTTCCAACCCTTCCAGGGTAAGAAGTGCCTGGTCGTGGATCAGGCGGATGAACACGTTCTGACGTTTCTTGAACAGGGTACGCATTTTTTACTCCTTTATTCCAAGCGGGTTACACATCCCGTCTTCACGAGATGCTCCATTGCAGTCTTGATCTGTTCGGGGGAATGGGCGTGGTTCACTTCCAGGGTGCGGAACGCTTCCCGCGGGAGATGGTCCGCGATCCGGCGGAAGTCCACCTCCCCCGAACCGGGTGGTTGATGATCGTGGACGCCGCAGACATCATGGAGATGGGCGCCAAGGATGCGCTTCCCGAAGCGCTCCAGCCACGCCTCCTGTTGGACGAATCCAAGCAGTTCCAGGGTCCGGGCGTGCCCGGCATCGTAGATGAAGCCGAGCCTGTCCTCGCCTGCCATCGAAAGCAGCATTTCCAGTTCGTCGGGCAGGGGTATATCGTAGTAATGGTAGCGGTTTTCCAGCCCCAGGCGGATGCCATGCCTGCCGGCATGCTCCAGCAATTCCTGCAGGCTTTTCGTCAACGCCGCAAGGCAGGGCTCGATATGCCGGGAGCGGGATTCTACCATCTGATCGCGCACTTCACGGGCTCTATCGCTGTGCGCCGCGCCTGCCGCCACCAGTTGGCGCAGTTCTCTCTCCAGCGCTCCATCCAACTGCACCTGCCCGGGGTGGACGACGATGGTGCTGACGCCCAGGCTCACCGCCAGGTCGATGCTGCGCTGGATGGAGAGAACCCCCTCCTGCCGCCGTCCTTCGTCGGGGGAGGAGATCAACCGGTCCTCTTTCTTCAGCCGATCCGCGGCGATGACCGCCGGGCAGGGCTCATGGATGCTGCCGACCCTGCCCTGGATCGCCTCCACCTGCGCCAGCATGGCAGGGGAAACCTGGTGGTTCAGTTCCACCCCGGCGAAACCCAGGCGCCGGGCGGCGAGGAAGAAGTCATTGAAATGGCTGAACTTTCCGATGCTCCACATGCTCGAGAGCGAGGCTTGATAGACCGGACGCGGCGAAGTGCCGCCTGCCGTAGCCGGCTTGGGAAAGACGTCCAATAATTCCTTGAGATCGTCGATCCAATGATCCGGGGTGGTCTCCGGGGTGGGCGCTTCCGGGAACGGCTTCCCGGGGTCGCGCAGGATGACCGTCCCGCCGAAACCCGCCTGCCGGGCGGAAGCAACATCCCTGTCCGGCAGGTTGCCAATGTAGGCGCATACGCCCGGCTCGACCCCCATGCGCTGGCATGCGGCAAGCAGGATCTCCGGTCGGGGTTTGCGTATCCCCACCTGGCACGACAGGATGATGGCATCGATGCAGCCGGAAACGCCCAGTTCGTTCAACAGGTTTGGCGCTTCCAGGCTGCTGGTCGTATTGCTGACCACCCCCAACCGAAAGCCGGCGCGGAAAAGCGCCAGGATCGTCTCCCCGGCATCCGGCAGGATTTCGTAAGCCCGGTCGGCATTCCGCCAGATGCGATTTAGTTCCACAGCCAGCGAGCCGATCTTTTGCGGGTCGACCTCCGGCAGCATCCATTTCGTCCAGAACCCGGTTTCGTCCAACTCCGCCAGCGCCTGCCGAGACCACTTCCGGTACGCGTTGGCATGTTCATCCAGCATGCGTGTAAAGTCCTGGAGGTCTGCCTCCACACCGGTCAGGTCCAGGATGGGCTGGCACAGGGCTGTCTTTTCTGCTAAGGCGCGGTTCTTCCCCCGCCGCAGGGTTCCGCCCACATCAAAAAGGATGGCATCGATCTTGTCAGTCATTTTTCTCATGATGGAGGTTCATTCCGCAGAGATGATGGGAACTGCCAGCAGGTCTGCGAACTGTTCGATGTGAAAATCTGCCGGGACTTTATCACGGCTGTTGAAGGCGATCGTCTTGATCCCAACCGCCTGCGCGCCTTCCAACTCATCCCGATCATGACCGATAAAGGCTGCCTGGCAGGCAGAAAGCCCCAGTTGCTTCAAGGAAGCCGCATAGATCCCGGGCGCCGGTTTCTGGATGCCCAGTTCTTGTGAGGAGATGATCGAATCCCAAACATGCACGATCCCGCATTTCTCGAACCATTTCAACTTGACATGCAGTGGATTGGCGGTATCAGTGATGATCCCCAGCAGGAAACCGCGCTTTTTTAACTCCAGCAGCGTTTCAGGCACACCCTCGAAGAATTGGACGTTGTTGTCGTCTTCATCCATGGCTTGTTTGCCCCGCATGCGCTGGTCGGGATCTTCCACGGCATACAGGTCGAGTACCGCTTCGCGGTATTCATCCTGAGTGAGGGACCCATGAAATGCCTGCTGCCTCAAGGCACTCAAACCCCCGTCCGGTACGCGCCGGTCTGCCAGCCCGGCATCCTTCAGGAATGCCAGCCATTTGCAGTTGCGCTCGGGACGAAAGTAGAGGATATCGCCCGCATCGAAGATCAGGGCGCGTACTCCGGAGCCCTGCCGCTCCCCAGGCTTCAACGTGGATGACTGGACCGCCAGCCTGTCCTTGATGATATCCACCAGTTGGGTCATGTCGGTAATGACGGCATCCGGCGCGGCGCCTGCATCCTCCTCCTGGTGGTCATAATCGTGCAGGATCTGGATGGCGGCAAGGAACCCGGCTTGCCGTGCGCCGAGGATATCCCGGGCGATCCGGTCGCCGACATAGATACAGGCGCTGGTGGGCACCCCGGCGAGACGCGCCGCGTGATGGAATATGGCTGGATCGGGTTTGCGCCTGCCATACACGCTCGATTGGACCAGCGGGTCGAAATAGGCGCGGATGCCGTACGCCTCCAGGTTGGCAGGCACCTGCCCGCGGCTGTTGACATTGCTGATCAAGCCGATCTTCAAGCCCATCCGGCGGATGCTTTCCAGCACCCCGGGCACTTCCGGGCGCATGGCACGCTGGTAATAGTGTGTTTCGAGATAGAACATCAGGTCTTCCGCCATCCGGGCGATCTTTTCCCGGTCCACAGGCTGACCCGCAAAGATGAAGTCGTTCCAGACCCGCTGGGAGGGCAGTTCTTCCATCGTTTGCAGGCTCTGGTGGTGATAGGCAGCAAGCCCTGCGGAGATCATTTCATATAGTTTTAGGTCGGATAATCCTAAATTGATCCCAGCCTGGGCGAGCATCTTCTGCAGCCCGGCGGTCTGCTGAATGCGTAACCCGGGAGTCCATCCAAAGGTTTCGATGGTGCCACCCATATCGAAGAAAACAGCCTGCAGGGACATTGGACTACTCCACAAGGTTAGAACATTAAGACAACCTGCCCGGATATTGAAGGATCCCGGCAATGGAGAACAGGTGATCTGGACTAATGAAGGTGTGGCGAATGATTGCGGAATTTCCTTGGGACACGGACGGACTCCGTCCGTGTCCCAAGCGTACATCGAGACTTGGTAAAGGTACCTTGTGCCTGTTCTGACTACGGTGCAAGCAGCACAGCTGCTGCCCAGAAGTCGCGCACCGTGCTGACGTTTTCCCAATCGAAGATGGGGTCCATCTCCCAGACCTGCGGGAGCAGTTCATCCAGAGGCAGATTATCCTCATAGACAGGGAGACCTTCCGCGGCGGGATAGGAGCCGATCTCGTTCCAGGGTTCAAATCCTGCTTCCGAAAGGGCAAATTTAATGAACAACTTGGCAGCATTGGGGTGCGGGGCATTGTTGGCGATAGCCAGGAAGCTGGTCTTGAAAATGCCCACGATCGGATCCATGCCAAAGCACGGCGCCATGTTCAGTTCGCCTTCCATGGTGGCTTCCACGGTCGAGTAACCGGTCCAACCGAAGCCGGGTTCTTCACCTTCGGGCAGTTCCAAACCGGCGAAGGCTGCATCGACCAGGTCACCGTCGTCGAGGGTAACCACGCCGTTGTAGGCGATCTTCTTGAGCCAAAGGTAGCCGGCATTCTCAACCGCCATGCCGGATTCATCCGTCACAGCCAGCGCGTCCTCGGTCCATGGTTTGCCGTAGAATGCTTCATAAGCAGTCGCCATTTCATCGGCATTTTGCACGAAGGTGGCGATCTTCGCCATGGTGCTGACGTCAGAGACCGGGTCTTCCATGAAGAACTTGCCAAAATAGATCGGATCGGTGAGCTGCCAGATATTGGTCAGGGGGCAGCCATCCGGGTAGAACAGGTTGTTGTAGCCGATCACGTCGGTCGAGTGGCGTGCAATGGCGAACGGATAGTCCGCGGTCAATTCCGGGATGACCACATCGCGGGGAACGAACCACCACAACCACTGGTTGGGAAGGAATTTCCCGTACAGGATGTGACCATC
>JBFYSG010000263.1:0-13935 GCA_041301835.1 Chloroflexota bacterium
ACGCCGTTATCCCTGGGCTTGATCGCAATGGAGATCTTTTTCACCTCGCTGGCTTGCATGGCGTTCCTGGCATTATCGATCAGGATGTCCAGGATGCGCCGCAGCCATTCGGGGCTGGCGCGCACCATGGTGCCTTCCTCCACATCAGCGTTCACCTCATACTCAATACCGCCGTAGTTGGTCTTCTTTTGTTTGAACTGGTTGATGCGGTCGCGCACCAACTGGCAGATGTACACCCCCTGGACCCCCTCCTCGGATGATAGCGGCGGCATGGGTATCTTCTGGATCTCCGCCACGATCTCCCGGATCTTGGTCAATTTCGACTCGATCTTCTCCGGCGGTTCGCCTTTTTCCAAATACATCTGCGCCAGTTCGGACAGGTCGGAAATGGTGGTCGTCATGTTGCCGATCGAATGCCGCCAGGCACCTGCCACCAAACCCATCCATGCCACGGCAATGACATTGCCATACTTAGCCTGTGCCTCCCTAAGCTGCTGGTAGCGGCGTGTGTTCTGGATGGCGATCGCTGCCAGGTCGGCAAAGGCGCACAGGGCATCCTCCGCCTCCTGGTCAAAGCCGTTCAACTGGTCGCATTCCAGCGACAGCACGCCCAGGACGGTATCCTTGTCCAGGATGGGCACATCCAGTTCCGAGCGGGTTTTTCCATTGTAGCCCAGGTATTCCTTTACCTGGCGGACATCCCCCACGCGCTGGGGTTTCCTTTCCAGCACGGCTTTGCCGGTGATGCCTGTCTTGCCACCCGGCGGATTGCGCAGGGAGCGGCTTTCTCCCACCCGGTGCGCTCCAAAAGCCTCCGGCGGGCAGGTGGACACGAGGGTCAGTTCATCGCGGTCGGCATCATAGGTCAGGATGGCGCCGAGGATGTTCTCCGCCCCGGCGATGGGAACGATCTCCTTGACCATCTGCTCCACCAGCACGTCGAAGAGTTCTTTTTCGCTGCGTTCGACGCTGGCATTGATGATCTTGGATGCCCGATAGACCGCGCTCTGGTGGCGGCTCTTCCGTTCCAGGGAGCGGTGGATGCGCGCATTCTGGATCGCCACCGCGGCGTGGGCGGCGAGTTCGCGGATGTTCTGCAGGTCATCGCGATCCAGCCCGCCGACATCGGTGTGCTCCAGATTGATGACGCCGATGACCTCTTCATCATAAATAATCGGGACTGCCAATTCGCCGCGGGTGTCCTCGTTGGAGCACAGGTAATCCGGGTGGGAGCGGACATCCTCCAGCAGCAGGGCAGCCTTGTCCTTCACGACCCGCCCGACGATGCCGATGCGCCCCTTCACGCCGGTGACCAAGTCGATGCGCATGACCCCGGCGTGTTCAACGGCATCCGCCTCGGTGGGCGGATAGATTGCTTTCAAGATCGTCTCGGTCCCCTCCACCAGCACGATGCTGGCGAAACTGGCGAATTTTCCCTTCTCACCGGTCAATTTAAAAGCCTGCTTTGCCAGGTTGTCGAGCACCTCATCCAGCTGCAGGGTCTTCGTCACGGTGCGTCCCGCCTCATCGATGATCTGGATCACTTCCAGGCGCTTCAGTTCCTCTTCATAGGACATGGCATTGCTGATGGCGGCGGCTGCCTGGTGGGAGAAAAGGTGGATGTTGCCCAGTTCCTCCTCGCTGAAGTGGTGTTCTTCCCCGCAGAAGTTGATGAACAGGACGCCCACGCGCCGGTTGTGGGTCTTCAAGGGTACACCGACACTGGAACGCACATCTTCCCGCCTGGAGAACGGTGAACCGAGGATCTCATCCTGCAGGGTGTCCTCGGAGACATAAATATCATCCAGACCGATGATCCGGTACGGCGCGGCGCTGCGGTCCACGTTGGAATGCTTGCCCACTTCGGCGGGGTATTTGAGTTTTCCTGCCAGCGCCGGCAGGTAGTCGAACTGGTCTTTTTCCTGGCGGTAGGTCCACAGGGTCACGATGTCGCAACCGAGCACGTCCTTGACCCCCTCGGCAATGGAGGCAAGGGTGTCCTTTAAATTCCCGAGCACGGTCAACTGCGCCACCTGGATGGCGGTGCTGCGCACCTTGCGGATCTGCTGGTCGAGGCGGACGTTCCGCAGGGCGATGGATGCCTGGTAAGCGAGGGACTTGAAGGCGGTCACATCGATCGAGTCCCAGGCATTGGACTGTGCGTTCTGGATGGAAATGACTCCCAGGATCTGTCCCTCGATCTCGAGCGGGTAGGCAAGGCAGGTCTGGCAGCCCGTCCCGATGATCATGGGATTGATACCCAATTCCAGGCACTGTTCGGTCTTTTCCTCACGCGTGAACCAGGTGATGGGGGTCTGTTTCTTGACCACGTAACTGGAGATGGTCCACTCCTTTTTTTCCTTTAGGGAGATGGTGAACGGTTCCTTGTCTGCCCCCTCCTGCCAGTTGATGACGAAGCGGATGGCATCCTCATCGGCGTCGTACAGTCCCAGGTAGAACATCGGCGCCCGCATCTCTTTCAGCATGAACTGTTTCAGGGCAGACAGCTGCTCGTCCAGCCCCTGGCGGGCGGTCAGTTTGCTGCTTACTTCGACCAGCGCGGCTGACAGGCGCTGGTGGCGGTCCAGGCGCTCGATGACACTGGCATTTTCGATCGCCACCGCTGCCAGGGGAAGCAGGAGCGTGAGCAGGTGGATCTTGTGCTCGTCAAAAAACTGCCGCTGCCGGCTGTTCAGGAAGAGCGTGCCTGCCACCTTGTTGTGGAGTTTCAGCGGGTAGCCCACGAGCGACTGGATGCCGACCTTGCGCACACGCGGGTTGACGCGCTTATCCCTGGCGGTATTGGGAATGACCACCGGCTTGCCGCTGCGCATGATCTCGGCGGTCAAGCCCTCTTCACTACGCGGGGGGGTCATCAGGTCGCCCAGTTCGGCGGGGGCGGCGAAGTTCTGCATCTCCCCCCGGTTCCTGCCGCGCCAGTGGATGACCGCCATTTCGGTGCCCAGCAGCTGGTTGCCGCTTTCCATGAGTACGGTCAGGATCTGCTCAATATCGATCTGGGCATTGATCTGCAGGCTGACCTTGCGCAGGAATTCCAGTTCCTCCGCCTCCCGGCAGGATCGGGAGATGCGCTCCGAGTTCTCGATGGCGATCGCCGCCTGGTCGGCAAAACCGACCAGCAGGTCCAGGTCCGCCGGGGAGAAGGCGCCGGTATTCTCGGAATTGCTGAGGCAGATGACGCCGATCCTGCGCTCGCCGGTGATGGGGGTGCACAGCATCGCCCGGTGAGGTTTCACCAGCGAGTGTTCGATATGTTTATACCGCCGGTCTGCCTGGGCATCCTTGCAGTTCACTGCCTGCTGTTTCTTGTATACCCAACCGACCAAGCCTTCCCCGACTTTAAAATGCAGGGCGTTGACAGCCTTGCGGGGCATGTCATAACTCGAGATCATCAATTCCAACAACTCATGCTGTTCGTTGTAGAAGAAGATCGAGCCGCGATCTGCCGCCGGGATCGCCCGCAGGGTGGCGTTGACCACGTTCTGGAGTATGGTGGTCAGTTCGGAGGTGCTGTTGATCGCCTTGGAGGTCTCGAGCAGGGCTTTCAGACGCGTCTCCAGCTGCTGGATCTCGCGCAGGTCGCGCATGAAGCCCACCTGTCCCAGTTTTTTTCCTTTTTCATCGGTCAGTACTTTTCCGGAGAGCGTGACGGGTATCCTGCTGCCATCCTTATGGATCAGCACGACCTCTTCGCGGTCGATCCTGCCGCGTTCCTCGATGCGGTTGTAGATCTGGCGGGCTTTGTCCAGATCTGCATGCAGACGGATGACCTTGTCGCCGGTCAACTCGGCTTCCGACCAGCCCAGCAGGAGTTCCGCCTGGCGGTTGACCAGGATGATCTTCCTTTCCGGCGAGATGGCGATGATGGCGTCGAAGGAACTGGAGATGAGCGCTTTCAGGCGCTGCGTGACCGCCTGCAGTTCGCTGATGGCGGATCCGGTCTGGCTTTTGGTCCTGGTGGTTGTTCCCATTTGGGTCTACCCTCGGGGTCGTGGAATGCGTGCAGGCAGGCGCGCCTGCGCCGGCGAATCGAAAAATGCAAAAAACGGCTGGCAGGAGCCTCTCATGCTTCCATTCTACGCACCTGCGTGCCCTGCCAGGCAGGCGGTATTATCACAAGTTGCTCACAAAGTAATGAAATTGTGTGTTCATCCCCCCGTGGAGCGCTTAAACCCGATCTTTCCCACCTTTTCGGTGAGGAGAGGGGATCTTTTTCCCCCTCCCTATATCCGAAGGAAATCCTCCTGCTGCCCTGGTGGGACCTGGGTCGTGGCAGGTGCCTTTGAGTGATGGATGATGGCAGGAAAACCATGCTGAATTATTAGTATAATAAATCTTCCTGCATGTTCCATGAAGATACCCGTAAAAGAAAGAGCCATGTACACACGCTACAATGTCAAGTTAACCGACCCCAATGTTAGTTGGTCAAAATTCCTCGAGAACAAAGGAATGGTGCTTTGGTGGCTTTTTCACCGCTTGACGCGCATTTCGAGAGCACTGCCCGATTTTCTGATCATTGGTGTTCAAAAAGGGGGCACAACCTCCCTCTATAATTATCTATCCCACCATCCCAATGTCCTGCCCCCGTTCCGCAAGGAGATCAAATACTTTGATTTCAATCATCCCTGGGGGTTGAAGTGGTATCAAGCCAATTTTCCTCTGCGCAGAAGATTGGTGTCCCGGCATGCCATAACCGGGGAAGCATCACCCAACTATATTTTCCATCCCAATAGTTCGGCGCTCATCGCTCGAGCCCTGCCGGGCATCAAGTTGATCGTCCTGCTGCGCAATCCCGTTGACCGGGCATACTCGCAATACCACCACATGTTAAGGGAGAAACGCGAAGTGCTTTCCTTTAACGATGCCACTGCGCAGGAGGCGGAACGATTGCGCGGGGAAGCAGATCGGATCGCTGCTGACCCCAACTATTCCCAGGAAAATTATCTCACGCACAGCTACCTGGCGCGCGGCAAATATGCAGAGCAGATCTCAAGGTTGTTCGATCTGTTCCCCCGCCGGAATATCCTGATCCTGAAGAGCGAGGATTTGTTTGCAGCGCCTTCGCAACTTTATCATCAAACGCTTGCCTTTTTGGGCTTGCCGGAGATGGATCTGCCTGTGTACGCGGTGGATAACGAAGGCAATTACCCTGCCATGGACTCGGGAACCCGGCAGAAATTGACAGCATATTTCAAGCCGTATAACGAGGAACTATACCGGCTGCTGGATCGGGATTTTGGGTGGGAATAGAATCACCCGGTAGATCGAAATGATCCCGGTCTTCACCCTGGGAAGAATACCGTTGCGCACAAGTCGCCGGTTCCCTGGTCGTTCTGGGCGACACCCTTTTTTCACCGTATAGGTATAAAAAAACAGGCTCGATCGAGCCTGTTTTTGTTTTGTTTCCAGCGGGTTCAGATATCCAGGTTCCTCACGCTTCGGGCGTGGGTCTGGATGAAGCGCCTGCGCGGGTCCACGGCGTCGCCCATCAGCATGTCGAAGGTGCGGTCGGCTTCGGCGGCATCTTCCACCGTGACCAGCAGCAGGGTGCGGTTGACCGGGTTCATGGTGGTCTCCCACAACTGGGTCGGGTTCATCTCGCCCAAGCCTTTATAGCGCGAGAGCGTGACCTTGTCGGCGCCGACGCCCAGCGACTTGAGCGTCTTGTCCTTGTCCGCATCGGTGTAGGCGTAGTGCACCTGGTTCTTGTAGGCGATGCGGTAGAGCGGGGGCTGGGCGATGAAGAGGTGCCCTTCATCGATCAGCGTGGGCATGTAGCGGAAGAAGAAGGTCAGCAGCAGGGTGCGGATGTGCGCGCCGTCCACGTCGGCATCCGTCATGATGATCACGCGTCCGTAGCGCAGACCCTCCAGGTCGAAGTTGTCGCCGATGCCGGTGCCGAGGGCAGAGATGAGCGCCCTGATCTCGTTGCTGGAGAGGATCTTATCCAGCCGGGCGCGCTCGGTGTTCATGATCTTGCCGCGCAGCGGCAGGATCGCCTGGAAATGCCGGTCGCGCCCCTGCTTGGCGGAGCCGCCTGCCGAATCGCCTTCCACGATGTAGAGTTCGGTCTTGGATGAATCACGTTCCGAGCAGTCTGCCAGTTTGCCGGGCAGGGTCAGGCTCTCGAGCGCGGATTTGCGGATGACCAGGTCGCGCGCCTTGCGGGCGGCATCGCGTGCCCTGGCGGAGGTGAGACACTTGGCGATGATCGCCTTCGCCGCCTGCGGGTTTTCCTCCAGGAAGGTGCTGAAGGTTTCGCCGACCACCTGGGTTACATAGGTCTGCACCTCGGGGTTCATCAACTTGACCTTGGTCTGGCTTTCGAACTGCGGGTCGGGGTGCTTGATGCTGATGATGGCGGTCAAGCCTTCGCGCGTGTCATCACCGGCAAAGTTGGGGTCGGCATCCTTGAGCAGACCGCTCTTGCGGGCGTAGTCGTTGACCACGCGCGTCAGCGCGGCGCGCATGCCGGTCAGGTGCGTGCCGCCGTCAACCGTGTTGATCGTATTGGCAAATGAATAGACCGACTCGGTGTAGGCATCCGTGTACTGCACGGCGAACTCGATGCCGATGTTCTCGACCTGCTTGTCGCAGAAGACCACCGGGTGCAGGCTCTCGCGGTTGCGGTTCAGGTAGCGCACAAAGGAGGTCAGCCCGCCCTCGAAGTAGAAGGTCATCTGGCGGTTGGCGCGCTCATCGACGAAGTGGATGGTGGTGCCGCGCGTGACGAATGCCATCTCGCGCAGGCGCTGGGTGAGGGTATCGAATCGGAATTCGAGCGCTTCGGTGAAGATCATCGGATCGAATTTGAAAGTCGTGCGCGTGCCGCTGACTTCGTTCTTCTTCATCTTCCCGATCACCTTGACCGCTTCCTTGGGGTGACCGCGCTCGTAGCGCTGGAAGTGCACCTGCCCGTCGCGGCGTACTTCCACCTCGCACCACTCTGAGAGGGCGTTCACCGCGCTGACGCCCACCCCGTGCAGACCGCCCGAGACCTTGTACCCGCCGCCGCCGAACTTGCCGCCGGCATGCAGTTTGGTCATCACCACCTCCAGGGCGGATTTCTTCTCGGTCGGGTGCATGTCCACCGGGATGCCGCGCCCGTTGTCCGTCACGGTGACGGACGAGTCGGGGTGGATGATGATCTCGATGCGCGTGCAGACCCCTGCCAGCGCCTCGTCGATCGAGTTGTCGACCACTTCGTAAACCAGGTGGTGCAGGGCTTTGATATCCGTGCCGCCCACGTACATGCCGGGACGGCGGCGGACCGCTTCCAAGCCTTCCAGCACCTGGATGTCTTTTGCGTCGTATGTGCCGTTTACCATGGATTCCCTTGTCTGTGCTAGATGTTGGCAGGCTTTGCCTGCTTCTTTAACTGTTCGAAGACCACCTTGAGCCAGTTGTTGACATCACGGTAGTATATGAAACTTGATGCCAGCAGGGCGGTGGAGATGAAGGCGTGTCCGACGATGCCCACCAGCAGCCACCATGAATCCTGCGCCGGTGTGCTCCACAGGAAGCGCAATCCCTGCCCGATGAGCATGAACATCACCAGGAAGAGGAAGGTGCTCGGCAGGGTGAAGCGGATCATCCGCAGGCTGTTGAGGATGGCGTTCAAGGCGTTCATCTTGTAGGTGAAGATGCCGTGGGCAGAGAAGTAGACCGGCGCCACCAGCCAGAGCGTGGCGATGCCCACCGCAAAGAGCGCCACCTGCCCCAACGCCGGGCTGATGAGCGTGGTCAGCGAGAAGAGCATCATCACCGGCATGCCCACCGCCACCAGCAGCACCACCCAGATCAGGGAGAGCAAGACGACCTGGGCAATGGCGCGCAGCAGGGGCAAAGAGTCCGGGTGCAGCGAGACGCGCGAGACCCAGTAATAATACAGCCCGCCGATCAGCCAACCGGCACAAACCGTCAGCGTACCCCAGCCCAGCACGTCCAACAGGGAAACGGCTTCATAGACCCGGGGATCGCCCAGCGGGGTCTGGAAGGGCATTTCCAGGGCGAACAAGCTGGAGAGGCCCACCGGAAAGGTGCGCAGGATGGAGAAGAGATTGAAATGTTCCAGCAGGTCAGCCCACATCTTCTGCGCGGCTTCGATATTTGCCAGGCTGGTCAGGTTGCTGTACAGGTTTGGCAGTTGGTCCAGCAATGGGCGGGTCAGCGCCTGCAGGCGCAGCTGGGGACCGAACCACAGGAACAGGTCGAACAGCACCGGCAGTGCGATGACCGCGATGCTGTTGGCGACAGAGTCAAAACCGGCCGCGAGCGATGAGATCAGGCCGGGGGGAGGGGGAAGTCTGCCCTGCTCGGTTTCCACGCCGTTATTCTACCACAGGGACTGCTTCGCACAAATGTGCTAGTACGGGGTGCACGGCGTCCCTGTCCGGGACGCGCCGCCGCTCAAGCCAGGTCTTTGCGGTAGAAGCGGTAGCGCTTGTAGATCTTCGCCCCCATGCGGTGCGCCAGCGGGAAAGTATCAAGGTTGTCCTCGCCGGTCACCGAGAGATCGATCCATTCGTAGCCCCTGGCATGGGCGCGGCGTGCCATCTCGTCGAACAGGAGCACGCCTACACCGGTATCCCAGTATTCCGGCAGGACCGCCACGCTCTTCACCGCCAGGGTCTTCGGCTTGAGCCGGGCGTAGCGCAGCAGGCGCAGGTAGTCCCAGGGGTGGCGCAGACCGTTGAGGTGCGCCAGCAGTTCGTTCATGTTCGGCACGCCGGGGAACCAGCCCACCGCCTTTCCATCCACCTCGGCGAACAGGATCAGTTCCGGGTCGAGGATGTCGAGCATCGGCAGGACCATCGCCTCGATGGAGGCGCGCGTGTAGGGGGTGAACCCGGGGAAGTGCGCCAGTCCGCGGTTCTGCAGTTCCAGGATGCGGTCGATCTCCCCGTCGATGTCCTGCAGGTTGCCGCCGCGCACGGTAATGGATTTGCGCTGGCGGATCTTGTCTGCCAGGCGCATCATGTGCTGGATCTGCGGGGTGGAGAGGTCCACCTTGATGATATAGGCGAGCCCGTCCTCCCCGTCCTTGCGGAAGCCGTAGCGCTCGAAGAAATCCGGGTAGTAGGGCGGGTTGTGCCCGCAGTAGGAGACGGGCGGGCGATCGCGCCCCTCCACCAGGATGCCGCGCCCATCCTCGCGGTCCAGGTTGTAGGTGCCGTACAGGCTGGTAAGGTTATGCCGGCGCGCCCAGTCGCAGGCATGGTCGAAGAGCGCCTGCGCCACGGCGTAATCGTCCACGCACTCGAAGAATCCGAGCATGCATTCGCCATGTCCGTGGGCGTTGGTGTAGTCGCGGTCCTCGGCGCAGGCGAGTGTGCCGACCGTCCTACCGCCGCGGCTCGCCAGGAACAGGCGGGCATAGCCGTTCTTGAAGAACAAGCCGCGCCTGGGGTCGATGGTCGTTCGGCGCTGGGACATGAGCGGCGGGACCCAGAGCGGGTCATGCCGGTAGATGTGCCACGGCAGGGTCAGGAAGGCACGTTTCTCTTTGGCGCTGTGTACGGGGATGATCTTCAGATCGCTCATTGGGGGCATGGGTGTCCCGGGCAGGCGTGATGGAACCCGCCTGCCGGGAAGGGTTCTCAAAGGGTCATCAATACGATGGCGCCCAGCGCCGCCAGGATGCCGGCGAATTGCGGGCGGTTGATGCGTTCCCGCAGGAGGAGCCAGGCAAGCAGGACGGTGGGTGCGGGGTAAAGCGAGGCCAGCACCGCGGAGACGTCCATGCGCCCGGCTTGCGCGGCGAGGATGTACAGCCCGTTCCCACTGACATCCAGCACGCCGTTCAACAGGATGAAGGGCAGGGCTTTCCCTGGCGGGGCGATCTGCCGCCTGCCGATCAGTGCGAACAACAGCATGGTCAGTGTGCCGCTGGCGCGCGAGGCGACCATCGGCAGGATCAACTGGTCGCGACTGCCCTGATCGATGAGCACGAAGTAGATGCCGAAACTGATCCCGGCGATGAGCGGGATGGCGAGGTCTTTCAGCCGGACGTGCAGGAGTCGGGAGGCGCCCTCTGCCTGGGAGATGAACCAGATGGCGACCAGCGCCAGGGCGAAGCCCAGGAAGGTGGTGATGCCCGGAAAGCCTTCCAGGAACGAGCCGAGGATGACCGGCAGGAGCGTGGCGGTCAGCGCCGAGACCGGCGCGGCAATGGTCATGTGACCGGTGGCAAGCGAGTGGAAGAGCAGCAGGAGACCCAGCACACCCAGCCCGCCGGCGACACTGCACATCAACCAGTCGGAGAAGGTGAGCGGCGCCTCACCGCTCAGGACCGCCGCCACCAGCAGGAGCACCAGCCCGACCGCCTCGCCCCACAGGACCGCCTGGTAAGCCCGCGACCGGCGGCTGGCAAGCCCGCCGCAGAAATCCGCCGAGCCCCAGACGATGGCTGAAGAGAGACCGAAGAGGATGTAGAGCATGGGGATCAGGGTTTTCCTGCGGGTGGAGGCTGGAGGAGGTCTTTTTGTCCTTTATCCTTGTTCTGTCCTGCCGCGTTCGCGCGCGCCAGCACGTTCTGCGCCGCCTTCACCAGCGGCAGGTCGATCATGCGCCCGTCCATGCCGAAGGCGCCCCTGCCTTCGCGCTGGTGGGCTTCGAAGGCTTCCACCAGCTGGCGGGCGCGGGCGACCGCATCCTCGCCAGGCGTGAAGGCTTGCTGGACGGGACCGACCTGCGCCGGGTGGATGACCTGCTTGCCGGTGTAGCCCAGCCCGGCGCCGAACTCCGCCTCGGCGCTGAGCGCCGCCAGGTCGCGGTAATCCACCGCCACCATGTCGATCGCCTGCAGACCGAAAGCCTTGGCATGCATCAGCACCAGCGAGCGGGCGGTGAACAGTTCGAGCGCTTCGGGTGTGCGCCGGGCGCCGATGGCGGCGGCATAGTCCTCCCCGCCGAAGATGAGCGCATCCAGGCGCGGGTGCGCGGCGATCCGTTCCAGCGCCAGCATCGCCCTGGGGGTTTCGATGCCGACCAGCAGGCGGATGGAGTTCACCGCCCAGCCATGTTCCAGTTCGGCGGCTTCGATCGCTCCCGCCGCCCACTGCACCTGCTCGGCAGATTCCACCTTGGGGATGACGATGCCATCCGGGCGGCAGGGCAGGACGGCGGCGAGGTCCTCGCCTTCCAGCCCCGAACCGACCGGGTTGAGGCGCGCCAGTTTTTCCGAGGCGCCGAAATCCAGTTCCTGCAGGGCGGCTGCGATGGTGCTGCGCGCCGCGGCTTTACGCGCCGGTGCCACGCCGTCTTCCATGTCGAGGCACAGGCAATCGGCGCCGAAGGTGAGCGCTTTTTCGATCTTGTGACGGTCGTCACCGGGGATATAGAGCAGGGCGCGGCGTGCGTGCATGTCCCTATTTTACGTCATAAGCAGTAAAATTGCCCGCATGCCGCCCCGCCGCCTGCTCCTGCACCTGTGGCTCATAGCCGCCCTCAGCGCCTGCATGCCGGTCGCGGCGGCGGTGGCGCCCGCCCCTCTGCCCAGCGCCACATCCACGCTCACGCCCTTCAGACCGCTGGAAGAGACGCCCACCCCGTTCGAGGAACCGACTCACAGCCCTGAGCCGCCGCCAACCGCCACCAGCACCGCCAGCCCGGCGCCGCTCCCAACCGCTGCCAGCCTGCCCGCCGAAGTGGAGCTCGACCCGGCGAACTGGCACAACTGGCCCGTCCTGCCGGTTGTGACCCAGATGGCGCGCCTGATCTATCAGTTCGGACAGTCCCAGGGCAACGACCCGCACGCTTTTTCGGTGCTGGGCGACTGCCAGTCGGAGCCGAAGGTCTTCATGGGTCCCTTCGAGACGGATGCTGCCCTGCGGGAGGGCTTGCCGCTTCCCCTGCAGGAGACGGTGGCATGGTTCACCGGATCCTTCAACCGCGATGCCCCCACCATCCGCGGCGGCACGACCACCGGCGCGGTGCTGTGGGCTGCCTGGCATCAGAATGCGTACACCTGCACGATCTATGAGACCCCGCTGGCGTGCGAACTGCGCATCCACAAGCCGTCCTTCGTCATCATCCACGTCGGCACGCACTATGAGAACAACACCGACCTGTACATGCGCATGATCCTGGACGAGTTGATCGCCGCCGGGGTGGTGCCCATCCTGGCATCCAAGGGTGATAACCGCGAGACGGACGAGGCGGTCAACCTTTCGTATGCCGCCCTGGCGGTGGCGTATGACATCCCCTTCTGGAATTTCTGGGCGACGCTCTCCAGCCTGGAGAACCGCGGTCTCTACACCCGCGCGGATGTCCCCTTGCAGGGCGACCTGTACCTGACCTATGAAGCGCTGGCGATCCACCGCCTGAGCGCCCTGCAGGCGCTGGACGCGGTCTGGCGGGCGGTCACTGCGCCGTGATCTACTCAGCCAGTTTTGCCACCGTTACGCCCTCGCCGCCTTCCTTCTCCCCACCCTCCTCAAAGGACTTGACCTGCGGGTGCTCGCGCAGGGCGGCGCGCACCACCTGGCGCAATTTCCCCGTGCCCTTGCCGTGGATGATGCGCACGAAGGGCATGCCCGCCAGGTAGGCTTTATCGAGATAGGTTTCCAACTTATCCAGCGCCTCTTCCGAGTTCATGCCGCGCAGGTCCACTTCCATCCCCGGCGATGGAGCCAGGCTGAGGGCGGACTTTTGCTCCGGCGGGGCGGGGGCGTGTTTCTTCCCGGGTTTTGCCTCCACCGCCTCTGCCTCGGGCTCCTGCGCCCGGCGCACTTCCTCCAGCGGCACGCGCATTCTCAGCGCGCCCGCCTGGATCTCAACCTCGTCCTCGTCCAGGGCGGTGATGACGCCCGGCGTGCCGAGCGTGCGCAGGATGACCTTCTCGCCCAATGCCAATTTCCCTGCCGGGCGCGCCTGGCGGCTTTTCTTTTCCTTCTCCGGCAGCTGCCGTTTCGCCTCCACCACCGCCACCTGCTGTTCCACGGCTTCCAGCACGTCCAGCGGTTGGCGGGCTTTCTTTAACTCATCCTTGAGCGTCTTCAACTGTGCCTTGAGCACTTCCACTTCCAGTTCGCCTTCGGCGCGCGCCTGTTCCAGCACCTGCTGGCGCTCCTGCTCGATCTTCTCCAGCCGTTCGGTCAACTGGCGCTCCAGGCGGCGCGCCTCCGAGCGGGCGCGCTCCGCCTTCTCGGACTCGCGGAAGGCGACCTTGCGCTGGCGGTGGATGTCGCCGATCAGTTTATCCGCCCGCAGGTCGTCGGGGTTCACCTCCGCCCGGGCGGCTTCGATGATCTCCTCGGGCAATCCCAGGCGGCGGGCGATGGCGAGGGCGTTCGAGCGTCCCGGCAGTCCGAGGGTTAATTTATAGGTTGGCTGGAGCGTCTGCACGTTGAATTCCAGCGAGGCGTTGACCACCCCGGCGGTGGTGTGGGCAAAGGTCTTCAATTCCGGGTAGTGCGTGGCGACGAATGCCGTGATGCCCCTGCCGAGCAGGTGCGACAGGATGGCGCGCGCCAGGGCGGCGCCTTCCTGCGGGTCGGTGCCGGCGCCCAGTTCATCCAGGATGACCAGCGAGCGCTCATCCGCATGCTTGAGGATCTGGATGATGTTGGTGATGTGTCCCGAGAAGGTGCTCAGGGACTGCTCGATGGACTGCTCGTCGCCGATGTCGGCATACACCGCCTGGAAGCAGGGCAGTTCCGATCCGGAGGTGGCGGGGATGTGCATGCCCGATTGCGCCATGACCGCCAGCAAGCCGATGGTCTTGAGCGTGACCGTCTTGCCGCCGGTATTGGGACCGGTGATGACCAGGGCGAAGGTGCCGGGGAGCGGGTCGATGGTGACCGGCACGATACTCGCCGAGCCCAGCATGGGGTGGCGGGCGTGGAGCAGTTTGATCGTTGGGCGCGGCGGCGGGGAACCGGCGTCGCGCCTGCTGTGACCCATGGGGATGAG
>JBFYSG010000264.1:0-7328 GCA_041301835.1 Chloroflexota bacterium
TCGCCGGGTCGTGCAGCGAGCGGCGGACGATGTAGCCAGCGCCATCCAGCGTTGCCAGGAGTTCCGCCATGCGGATGGGGTAGCCCTGCGATTCAACGTCGCGCCCGTTGGGCGAGGAGGAGGTCTTCATCCCCGGCAGGGTGGTGGGCGCCATCTGCCCGCCGGTCATGCCGTAGATGGCATTGTTGATGAAGATGATGGTGATGTTCTCGCCGCGCGCCGCGGCGTGCACCGTCTCTGCCATGCCGATGGATGCCAGGTCGCCATCGCCCTGGTAGGTGAAGACCACCCGGTCGGGCAGGACGCGCTTGATGCCGGTCGCCATCGCCGGGGCGCGCCCGTGGGCGGCTTCGACGAAATCCATATCGAGGTAATTGTAGGCAAATACGGCGCAGCCCACCGGCGCCACGCCGATGGTTTTATCCAGCACGTGCATCTCTTCCAGCACTTCCGCCACCAGGCGGTGCGCCGTGCCGTGCGTACAGCCCGGGCAGTAATGAGAAGGCGTATCGGTGAAGCCCTGCGGGCGGGCATAGACCAGGTTCTCGGGGTTAATAATGGTAGTAGCCATGGTTTCCTCTCATCTCACCGGGCGATCATGCGCTGGTACCACAGGTCAACCGGATCGTCTTCCGGTTTGCCGGGATGACGGACCAGTTCTTCGATCTCGTGGACGAATTCATCCGGGAAGGGCATCACGCCGCCCAGCCGCCCGTAGAAGCGCAGCGGGATGCGGTTGCGCACCGCCGCCTGCACATCCTTCAACATCTGACCGGTATTCATCTCCACGACCAGGAAGGACTGGGCTTTCTGGCACAGTTCTTCGAGGCGCGCATAGGGGAAGGGATTCACGCTGATCGGGCGGAACAGACCGACCTTGATGCCCTTGGCGCGGGCTGCACGTACCGCCGAGAGGGCGATGCGTCCCGCTGTCCCAAAGCCGATGACGACCGTCTCGGCATCTTCCATGTAATATTCTCGGTAGCGGATCTCGTTCGCCTGGACCTCACGCCAGCGCCCGAGCAGGCGCAGGTTCACCTTTTCCTCGGTCGGGACGTCCAGGTAGATGGAGGTCAGCAGGTGGCGCTTGCGACCCTTCGCCCCGAATACCGCCCAATCATATTCCTTGCGTACCACGGGCTGCATCTCGGGCAGGACCACCGGTTCCATCATCTGCCCGATCGAACCGTCGATCAGGATCGTGCAGATGTTCAGGTACTTATGCGCCAGTTCAAAGGCGAGCGGCATCATGTCCACCGCTTCCTGCACGGTGGAGGGCGCCAGGACGATGGGATGATAATCCCCGTGACCGCCCCCCTTGCAGATCTGGTTGTAATCGCCTTGCGAGGGGGCGATGTTCCCCAGCCCGGGTCCGCCGCGCATGACGTTGACCAGTACCATCGGCACCTCGGTGCCGGCGATGTACGACAAGCCTTCCTGCATCAGGCTGATGCCGGGGCTGGAGGAGGAGGTCATGACGCGCGCCCCGGTGCAGGCTGCCCCATAGACCATGTTGATCGCCGCCGGCTCGCTTTCCGCCTGCACGAAGGCACGTCCCAGCGCCGGTAGGCGGTTGGACATGTATTCGAGCACCTCGTTCTGTGGGGTGATCGGGTAACCAAAATAAGCCTCCACCCCGGCGCGCACAGCCGCTTCGGCGATGGCTTCATTGCCTTTCCATAGTTCGCGTGCCATGTCAACTGCCTCCTTCCGCCGCCGCGGCAGGGGTCTTGCTCACCTCGCGGTAGACGGTAATGGCGGCATCCGGGCAGACCAGCGCGCAAATGGCGCAGCCGGTGCAGCCGTCTTTGAAGATCATTGCCGGGTGGTACCCTTTGGGGGTAAGTTTATCCATATCCAATTGCAATACTTTGGGCGGGCAGGCGGACACACACAGCTCGCAGCCCTTGCAAAACAATTCGTTGACTTCGATCCAACCTTTCGCGGGCATGCAGGAACCTCCGGGCAGAACTAGGCTAAGTCGGACAAATATAGGCGGATTTGTCGCCGCCTGTCCATTATGTCCGTTTCCAACGGACCGGTGTAGTGCTATGCGTCATGAGGATGGGGTACAAACTTCCTCTCCTTGATTGTACCCCACCCGGACGCCCTCCCGGCAAGGGGGTATTTGCTCCGCTTGCGGGTTCGAGCGGGCGGGGCGCGCCGCCATGTTGACATCTCTCATCTGCCTGTGTAGAATGAAGAAGTCCGCTGGTCATGCGTTCCAGCAGGAAAGGTGCCTCATGAATGTGCTTGAAGGGCTGATCTCCTACCAGGTCGTCATCTTCACCTACCGTCACAGCCTCATGGGGGAACTATCACTCAAGGATAAACGCCTCTCCGATCACATCAACGAGCGGGTCGATTCCATGCTCGTGCTGCGGAATGTCAGCGTTACCCGCCTGGAGGAGCCAGCCAAAGTGCTTTACACGCTGCCGAGCGCAGCGGTGCCCAAATCGGGCATCGTGCTGGTGTTCGAGCCGCCGCAGACATCCATCCCGCCATCCAACCGCTTCTACGGTTATATCAAGAAGGAAAAGTACGAGGTCTTCCTCATCATGGATGGCATGGAGGTACGCGGACTGCTCCATACCCAGGGGAACCTGGAGTTCCGCCGCGTCATGGTCAACCCGCCCGATACCTTCCTGCCCATCACCCAGGCGACCGTGGTGATGGAAGCCAACCGCAGCCTGGTCGTCCGGCAGGAAGCCATCCTGGTCAACAGCCAGCGCATCCGGTTCTTTGGGTCGTTCCAGGCTTCGTCACCCACCCAGCCGCGCAAGCCCGACGCGCCCACATCCCAGTAACCCAGGAGTTACCATGCCAATCCCCGTGATCCTCGATGCCGTCCGCACACCTACGGGCGCCCTCGGCGGTGCCCTTGCCGCCGTCCGCCCCGACGACCTGGCTGCTCATGTCATCCAGAGCCTGGTGGCGCGCAATTCGCTCGACCCCGCCCTGGTGGAGGAGGTCTACCTGGGTTGCGCCAACCAGGCGGGCGAGGACAACCGCAATGTTGCCCGCATGGCGCTCCTGCTTGCCGGTCTGCCGGTGGAGACCGCCGGGGTCACCATTAATCGCCTGTGCGCCTCCGGGCTCAACGCCGTCAACCAGGCAGCGCGCGCCATCCGCGCCGGTGAAGGCGAGGTCTTTATCGCCGGCGGGGTGGAGTCGATGTCACGCGCCCCCTATTCCCTGCCCAAAGCAGAATCTGGCTTTCCCTTCGGCAACCTGACCGCCTACGATACCGCCCTCGGCTGGCGCTACCCCAACGCGCGCATGAAAGACCTGTACGGCACCGACCAGATGGGCGAGACCGCCGAGAACGTAGCCGCCCTCAAACCGCACATCACCCGCCAGATGCAGGACGAGTACGCGCTGCGCTCGCATCAGCGGGCGCTCGCCGCCATCGATTCCGGCAGGTTCGCCCGCGAGATCATCCCGGTCAGCATCCCCCAGCGCAAGGGCGAGCCCAAACTGGTGGATACCGACGAGCGGCCGCGTCGCGATACCACGCTCGAATCGCTGGGCAAACTCAAGCCCGCCTTCCGGGAAGGCGGGACCGTCACAGCGGGCAACTCCTCCGGGCTGAATGACGGCGCCGCCGCCCTGCTGCTGATGAGCGCAGAAAAGGCGCTGGCTCTGAAGATGAAGCCGATGGTGCGCATCGTTGCATCCGCCGCCGCGGGGGTCGCACCGCGCACCATGGGACTGGGACCCATCCCGGCGGTGCAGAAAGCGCTGGCGCGTGCCGGGTTGAAGATGAAGGATATCGGTCTGGTCGAATTGAACGAAGCCTTTGCCATCCAGTCGCTGGCGGTCATCGAAGACCTTGACCTCGACCCCGAGATCGTCAATGTCAACGGCGGGGCGATCGCCCTCGGTCACCCGCTGGGTTGTTCCGGCGCACGCATCCTCACCACCCTGATCCACGAAATGGCTCGCCGCGGCAACGTGAAGTACGGGCTGGCGACCCTGTGCGTGGGTGTCGGGCAGGGTGAAGCCACGATCGTGGAGTGGATCGCATGAACCCTGCCAAACGCCCCAACCTTTTCGGCTGGCTCATTTGCCTGGCACTGGCGCTGAGCGCCTGCCTGCCCGCCACCCCGGCGCCGACCGAAGCGCCCCTGCCCACCCTCACCCCAACCCCCGGCATCCCCACCGCCATCCCCCTGCCGGCGGACCTGGCGGCGATCGACTATCTCTCCCTGGTGCTCATCGATTTCCAGGATGCCCTCAACGGGTGGGCACTCGCCTCCAGCGACACCGGCTACGCCGAGACGCATGAAGCCAGCCCCGGCTATCTGCTCCGCACCCAGGATGGCGGCTCCACCTGGCTGGATGTCACCCCGCCCGGTCTGGCAGAGGTGCGCTACACCTCCTACCTGGAGGTCCTGGACGTGAACACGGTCTGGGCGCTCATCCCGCAGGCGGATTTCCAGACCGGCACGCTCTACCACAGCCGCGATGGCGGACTCACCTGGACATCGAACCCGGTGCCCTTCGGCGGGGGTGTGCTCCAGTTCCTCGATCCGTCAACCGGGATAGCCCTGGCAGACCGCGGCGCGGGCGCCGGGTCGCATGCCGTGGAGATCCTCCAGACCGCCGACGGCGGTGTGACCTGGACAAGCGTTTTCCACAACGATCCCAGCCTGCCCGGCGCCGGAGACAGCCTGCCCCTGGGCGGTGTCAAGAACGGCATGACCTTCCTGACCCCCTCAACCGGCTGGATCACCGGCACACGACCTGTGGATGGCGAGATCTACCTCTTTCTCACCCGGGACGGAGGCGCAAGTTGGTCGCTGCAACCTGTCCCGCTCCCGGCGGGCTTTGCCTCCAACCAGTACATGCCTTTTGCACCCATATTCTTCGGGCAGGCAGGCATCCTGCCGCTGATGATCTACGCCCCCGGCGGAGAGGTCAGCCAGGTGGTCTACACCAGCGGCGACGGCGGTGCCACCTGGACCGGCGACCCTGCCGATGCGCGCCAGGTCATCCCACCGGGCGACATCTCCTTTGCCGATGCCCTGACCGGCTTTTCCTGGAACGGCGGGGAGGCTTTCTACTTCACCCGCGACGGCGGGCTCACCTGGTCTTCGCTGACCCCATCCCTTGACCTGTCTGACTCGCTCAACTGCATCGACTTTGTCGATGCCGGAATCGGCTGGGCGCTCACGGGTCCCTTCGACAGCGGTCTGACCTGGCTGTACCAAACCCGGGATGGCGGCGCCACCTGGACCCAGATCGTTCCTCAGGAGTAACCATGACCACCCGACCCTTCCTCACCCTGCTCATGCTTGCCTGCACCCTGCTGGCATCTGCCTGTTCGCTCACGCCAACCGCCATCCCCCCCACCGGCACCGCTGCGCCGGTCGTCCCGCCCCCGCCAGCCGAATTGACCTACGATATGCTGGCAAACTTCACCTGGCTGGCGCCCGTCTCGGGTCGCAGCATCACCCTGGTGGACGGCGCCTACACCTCCGGCTCCGACTCCTCCGCCGAGGATTTTCTGCAGGCAACACTCGAGGCGCGCTTTGCCCTGGGTGACCTGGATTACGATGGGGACGAGGATGCCGCCATCCTGGTGGCCGAGAACATGGGTGGAACGGGCGTCTTCGTCTCGCTGATCGCCGTACGCAACAACAACGGTGTGCCCCTGCAAGCCGCCTCGATGTACGTGGATGACCGCCCGATGATCAACGACCTGCAGATCGAAGCGGGTGAGATCCTTATGGATGCCGTGCTGCACGGAGCGACCGACCCGATGTGCTGTCCTTCCATGCCCGTCGTCCTGGGATACCGGCTCTACAACCTGAGCGAACTGGTGCTCACCCGCCGCGCCGGGCAAACCAGCGGCGGGGCGCCGCGCCAGATCAACATTGCCAACCCCGCAGACCTGGCGGATGCCGCCTACCCGGTCATCATTTCCGGTAGTGTCACCATCGGTCCCTTCGAGAACACCCTGGCGTACAACGTCTTCGCCCCGGACAACACCCTGGTCACCGGCGGCTCGGTCATGACCGATTCGCTCAACCCGGGCGACCCGGGCAATTTTACCCTCAGCCTGGACCTCACCCTGGCAGGGGTCACCGGTCTCGTGCGCGTGGAATTCATCGAATACAGCATGATGGACGGCTCGATCATGACCCTCGATTCCGTGCTCTTCAACATCCCCTGAGGCGCGGGCGCTGCCCCGCCTCCTTTGGAGCGCAGACGGGTTATATATATAGCGGTCGACCATCTCATCCGTATGCACCAGGAGAGAACCATTGAAGATCTCTGTATGCCCTGCTGCGGATGAACACCAACAAGCGCTGAGCCGCAGGTCGACGCCCTGACACTTTTCCAGGCTCGGCGCATCCAATCACTGGCATCAAAAGATACCAATTACGAACCAAAAGGAGAATATAAAATGAAACACAACGAAGGTCGCACCGATCGCATCATCCGCATCGTTCTGGGCATCATCCTGCTCATCCTGGGCATCGCTGTCATCGCCACCGGCTGGCTGGAATGGATCTTTGTAGCACTCGGCGCCATCCTGCTGATCACCGGCATCGTCGGCTTCTGCCCGCTCTACGCCCTGCTCAAGATCAATACCAACAAATAACCAGGGATCTGCAAGGAAACCGCCGCCTACCATTCAGGTAAGGCGGCGGTTTTTCATTTGGCAGGATCGCCCGCAGCGGGTTTTATTTCCCCTTGGATCGTACTTTGGACATGAACTTTTCCTGGTCGATCACAAAGCGCACGTGTTCCGCCTCACCGATCAACTCCACCTCGTCCCACGCCTGGATCGCGAAGATCAGTTTGCGCCCATCGACCGCGGTCAATTCCGCCCGGGCGCGCACCTGCATGCCGAGGGGTGTAGCCTTCAAATGGCGCAGGCGGATCTCGCCGCCGACCGTCGTCTCGCCGGGAGGCAGGTGGGCGTTGACCGCCAGGTATGCCGTGCTCTCCATCAAGCCCACCATCGCCGGGGTGGAGTACACGTCGATGCCCCCGCTGCCCCAATGAGCGGCGGTGTCGGGCTCGGTCACCGTGTGCGTGAATTCGGCGAACAGACCGGGTTTCAACTCAGCCATGGCTTTCTCCTGTTATCCGACCGGAAACTTCCCACCCGCCCTGGGCAGGCAGCGCCTGGGTGGCATTTTCCCGTCAGGATCGTGTGCAGGACCATCCCTTCGGGTCCTTTTGCTGTACAATCGGTCCATACCTGAAAGGAGTGCGTATGAAACTAAGCGCCCGCAACGTCCTCAAAGGCAAGATCGTCAAGATCAATCCCGGCACGGTCAACGCCGAGGTCATCCTGCAATTACCCGGCGGTG
>JBFYSG010000265.1:0-4512 GCA_041301835.1 Chloroflexota bacterium
ACGCCGGGGACGGCATCGGCGAGCATCCCACCCAGGCGCTGCTGGATGCCTTCACCATCCGCGAGGAACTGGGTCACCTGGATGGGCTGACGGTGACCCTGCTGGGCGACCTGAAGCACGGGCGCACGGTCCACTCGCTGGCGCGCCTGCTCTCGCTCTACAAGGTCAAGATCAACTATGTCGCCCCGGAGATCCTGCGCATGCCCGCCGAACTGGTCGAGGAACTCGAGCGCAAAGGGATCGAGCAGGCTGAATTCGAGGCGCTCGACAAGCCTCTGCCCGGCACCGATGTGCTTTACGTGACGCGCGTCCAGAAGGAACGCTTTGCCGATGAAGCCAGCTACGAGTCGGTCAAAGGCGCCTACGTGATCGATCCCAAGGTGATGAAAGCCGCCAAGGAGCGCATGATCGTGATGCATCCCCTGCCGCGCGTCGGCGAGATCAGCCCGGAATTCGACGATGATCCGCGTGCGGCGTACTTCCGGCAGATGGAGTACGGTTTATACGTTAGAATGGCTTTGCTGGCGATGGTGCTCGGCAAGGCGTAAGAACGTGTGACTACTGTGCTGGTGAATGGACCGATCCATGGAAACCTTCTTTTCATTTCTCTCGCGGCGCCTGGATGACTGCTCCTCGCTGTTGTGCGTGGGGCTCGACCCGCACCCCGCAGACCTGCCGGCAGCCTCGGCGGATGCGGCGCGGACTTTCTGCCTGAACCTGGTGCGCAAGACCGCCCGCTATGCGGCTGCCTTCAAGCCCAATGCCGCCTTCTTCGAGATGTATGGACCACAGGGCTGGTCGGCATTGAAGGATGTCATCGCCGCGGTCCAGGAGGAATCCGACCGCTGCGGCTCGATGATCCCCGTGATCCTGGATGCCAAGCGCGGCGATATCGCCTCCACCGCCGAGGCGTACGCCGCCTCCGCCTTCGAAAGCCTGGGCGCGCATGCCATCACCTTGAGCCCCTACCTGGGCAGGGATTCCATCGAACCGTTCCTGAAATACCCTGAGAAGGGCGTCTTCCTGCTGTGCAAGACCTCCAACCCGGGCGCCGCCGACCTGCAGGACCTGCCGGTCCGGGCGGACGGGGGGGCGTTCATCCCCCTGCACGAACACGTTGCCCGCCTGGCGCAGCAGTGGAATGATGGCAATAACATCGGCCTGGTCGTCGGGGCGACCCAACCGGATGCCCTGCAGCGCGTGCGCAAGGCGGCGCCCGACCTGTGGTTCCTGGTCCCCGGGGTCGGCGCGCAGGGCGGCGACCTGGCAACCGCCCTGCGCCTCGGCGCGCGGGCGGATGGCAAGGGCTTGCTCATCAATGTTTCGCGGGCGATCGCCCGGGCGGAGGACCCCGGCGCGGCCGCGGCGCAGCTGCGCGACGAGATCGTCAACCTGCGCCATGCGGACGGCAGCGGACCGATTTGACCTTCCGGTTGGCGACGGGGACCACCTGGAAATGGATCCAAGGAGACCAGCATGACCAGACCTGCGCTTGCCCGCCTTGCGAATGGATTGCTTGCCGCCGGGTGCATCAAGTTCGGCGAATTTACGCTTAAATCCGGGCTGAAGTCCCCGATCTACATCGACCTGCGCCAGGTCATCTCGCACCCCGCTCTGCTGGCACAGGTGGGTGCGGCATACCTGCCCATCCTGAAGGGGCTGACGTTCGACCGGATCGCCGCCCTGCCTTATGCCGCCATCCCCATCGCGACTGCCATCAGCCTGCGGGGGGGCTTCCCCATGATCTACCCGCGCAAGGAAGCCAAGGAATACGGCACCCGGGCAGAGATCGAGGGGGCGTACCACACCGGCGAGACGGTGGTGGTCATCGACGACCTCGCCACCACGGGCGGGTCGAAGTTCGAAGCGATCGAGAAGTTGACTGCCGCCGGGCTGGTGGTGCGGGATGTGGCGGTGCTCATCGACCGCCAATCGGGGGCGCGCCAGGCGCTGGAGGCGGGTGGATATCAACTGCACGCCGTGCTGACGATGACCCAACTGCTGGATCACTGGGAGCAGAACGGCAGGGTGGCAGCCGAAAGCATACGGGCAGCGCGGGCGTTCCTCGAGCAGAGCGGATAGGGAGAAGATGCCATGGACGGACCCATCCCCAGGTGGCTGGACTGGGCACGCGAACTCCAGGCGCTGGCGCAGACCGGCTTGACCTATGCCAGCGGCGAGTACGACATCCAGCGCTACCAGCGCATCCAGGCGATCGCGGCGGAGGTCATCGCCGCGCACACCCAGCTCCCGCTGCACGAGGTGATCGAGGACTTCCGCCTGCAGCCCGGCTATGCCACGCCCAAGGTGGATGTGCGCGGCGCGGTGCTGCGCGCAGGCAGGATCCTGCTGGTGCAGGAACGCTCGGACGGAGGCTGGACGATGCCCGGGGGCTGGGGCGATGTGGGCGAATCGCCTGCCGCCATGGTGCGCCGCGAGGTGTGGGAGGAGAGCGGATTCGAGGTGCGGGTGGATAAACTGGTGGCAGCCTACGATGCCAACCGTGTCCCCGGGGCGCGCATGGAGTTCTACCATGCCTACAAGTTGATCTTCCTGTGCAGCCTGACCGGGGGCGAGGCGCGCCCGAGCAACGAGACCTCGGCGGTGGATTTCTTCGACGAGGATCACCCGCCGCCGTTATCCAATTACCGCACCAGCCGGGAGATGCTGGCGGAAGTCTTTGCCCATGCCAACGATCCATCCCGACCGGCGGCGTTCGACTGATGTATCCATTCATCCGTCCCCTTCTTTTTAAACTGGACCCCGAACGCGCCCACGCCCTGACCCTGGCGCTGGTGCGCCTGGCAGGGGACCTGCCGCCGGCGCGGGCGCTGCTGCGTCTCGCCTTTGCCGCCCCGCCCAAGCCGGTGCAGGCGTTCGGACTGCGCTTCGAGAACCCGGTCGGGTTGGCGGCAGGCTACGACAAGGACGCCCGCGCGCTGCGCGGGCTGGCGGCGCTGGGTTTCGGTCACCTGGAGGTGGGGACGGTGACCCCGCTGGCGCAGGCGGGCAACCCGCGCCCGCGCATTTTCCGCCTGGTGCCGGAGCAGGGCATCATCAACCGCATGGGCTTCCCGGGCAGGGGGGCGGAGCAGATGGCAGGCAGCCTGCTGCGCCAGCGCAACCCGGGGACGGTCATCGGGGTCAACCTGGGCAAGAACCGGGATACGCCGCTGGAACAGGCTGCCGAAGACTACCTGCGCCTGATGCGCCGGTTCACCCCGCTGGCAGATTACCTGGTGATCAATATCTCCTCGCCCAACACTGCCGGGCTGAGGCGCCTGCAGGGGCGCGCCATGCTGGAAGAACTGCTCGGTGCGCTGCGGCGCCAGCGGATGGAAGATGGCGCGCCGATCCCCATCCTGGTGAAGATCGCCCCGGACCTGGAGGAAGGCGAACTGGAGGATGCCCTTGGGGTGATCCTCGACCAGGGTATGGACGGCGTCATCGCCACCAACACCACCCTGGGGCGCGCAGGTGTGAACCCGGCTTCAGCCTCTGAACAGGGTGGGCTGAGCGGGCGCCCGCTGGCGGAGCGCAGCGAGCAGGTGCTGGGCAGGGTGGTGGCGTTCCTGGCGGGACGCCTGCCGGTCGTCAGCGTGGGGGGCATCATGACCCCGGAGGATGCCAAACGCCGCCTCGGGATGGGGGCGGCGCTGGTGCAGGTCTATACCGGTCTGGTCTATGCCGGTCCGGGGTTGGTCCGGCGCATCCTGCAGGCTATTTAGCCGGGCGCAGGGCAACCTCGGGGTTCTCGCGCGGCTGGAGCAGCATATTCTCGGGCAGGGGCAGGGGCGTGTAACTGGCACCCGTGCCGACCGTGCCAAAGGGGATGTAGTACACGGCGTTGCGGGAGGCGGAGCCGAGGTTGATATCCTGGTGGGTGAAGAAGATGTAACTGCCGTCCGGGCTCCAGCGCGGGTCCGAGTAACAACAACCGGTTCCGGCGGGGTCCAGCTGGGTGAAATTGTGCGTTTCGATGTTGTAGAGATAGAGGTAACCGTAGGAGTCGTTGCGCAGCACGCTGTTGAGCAGGAACAGGCTGATGCCATCCCAGTCGAATGAGGGGATGTACGGCGAGGCGGCGTATCCGAGCATCACGAAACTGGGTCCGGGGAAGGTGGCAAGCGAGGCGGGGGTCGTGGCGGGGCAGGATGAGATATTGAAGATCTGGATGCGATCCACCCGGCGACCCAGGTCCGGGGCGATGACCTCCACGGCGAGTTTTTCCCCGTCACGCGACCAGCGGGTGGCTTTTACACCCAGTTCACCATAGGTGAAACAGCCGTCCATGTTGAGCATGTCGTTGTGGTTGTGCGCCCCCCTGAGGGCTGCCAGGTCGAACGGGACGACATAGACGGTGCGGTCAAGCGAGATGGCGATCTGGCTGCCATCGGGGGAGATGGACAGGTCTTCCAGGTACTCGGCGGCGTTGAAGCAGGCGAGCGTTTCGGCGCTCTTGCCGGGCACGTTCAGGATCCAGATGCACTTGCCGCTGATGTAGATCAGGTT
>JBFYSG010000266.1:0-9818 GCA_041301835.1 Chloroflexota bacterium
GCGCCGCCGGGCAGACAGGTCGCGCAGGGAGGCAGGCATTATTTCCACGTGAACACACTCGTATACCAAGAGGTCTCCCGCATCAGCGGGAGACCTCCATTTTACCCTGTTCCAGATGAACCCTGCGGGTTACTTTTCCTTGCCCTTGACGAAATTCTCGATCATGCTGGTGAATTCCATCGGGAAGATGAACTTGGTCGAAGCCCCGCTGCCCAGCGATTTGAGGGTCTCGAAATACTGCAGGGTCATGGTCTTCTGGTCGATCGTCTTGGCGGTGCCGAAGATCTTTTCCAGCGCCACCGAGAAGCCCTCGGCTTTCAGCACCTGGGCGGATTTCTGCCCTTCAGCTTCCAGGATGGCGGCTTGCTTCATGCCTTCCGCTTTGAGGATCGCCGCCTGCTTCTCGCCCTCCGCCACGTTGATGGCGGCTTCGCGCGTGCCGGTGGATTCGGTCACCACGGCGCGGCGGACACGCTCGGCGGTCATCTGGCGGTTCATGGCATCCTGCACATCGCGCGGCGGGATGATCTCGCGGATCTCGACATTGGTCACTTTCACGCCCCAGCGCTCGGTGACCTCGTCCAGCTTGGTCCGTAGGGTGTTGTTGATGTGCTCGCGCTGCGAGAGCACATCATCCAGCAGGATGCCGCCGATGACGGCGCGCAGGGTGGTGGTCGCCATACCCTGGGCGGCAACCTCGAAGTTGCCCACCTGCAGGATCGACTGTGAAGGATCGAGCACCTTGTAGTACCACAGGAAATCGATCGAGATGGGGGCGTTATCCTTGGTGATGGAGGTCTGGTGGGGGATCTCGCGCACCAGTTCGCGCAGGTCCACCTTGACCGCCTTATCCACGATGGGGATGAGCAGGATCAGCCCCGGTCCCTTTTGCCCGATGCAGCGACCCAGGCGGAATACCACCAGGCGCTGGTACTCGGGGACGATGCGGACGGCGTTTGCCAGGAAGACAGCCAGCAGGACGACGACACCGCTCACGATGCAAAGCAGATATGCCCATTCCATAATATTTTCCTCCTTGGGGAAAATTTTCTTAATTTGCTTTTTCGACGACGAGGATGAATCCCTCGCGTGCGACGACACGGACGGGCGAGCCCGCCGGGATCAACTTTTGACTGCGCGCCGTCCACAATTCCCCGGCTGCCTGGACGGAACCACTCTCGTGGATCTCGGTCTTGGCTTCACCGATCTGACCGATCAACTTTTCCAGGTCGTGCACCGGGTGTGCCAGGTGTGCCCTGACCGTCTTGCTGACCGTCAGCCAGATGAATCCTCCGGCAAGGGCGGTCACGACCAGGGCAAGGATCGGGTTGACATCCGGCAGCCAGCCGCGGGTATTGAACAGGTAGATCGAACTGATGAGGATGCCGACTATGCTGATCCCCAGCCACACGCCGCGCCCGGTCTTGCGGGTGGCATAGACGAATGGCACCAGGCTGAGGACGAGCGCGATCAACGCCCATGGGTTGAAACCGATATTGTAGGCGGCATAGCCTGCCAGCGCCAGGCAGAAGAAGGCGGCAACCTCGAGCACACCGGTGCCGGGGGTGACGATGGCGAGCATGGTCAGGACGAAACCAACGACCAGAAGGATGTATGCCGTATTGGGGTTGAGCAGGAATTCCATGCTAGGTTTCCTTTCCGCAGGGCAGTCCTCATTATACAACAAACGCTATGCCCTGCCATACTTATCTACGCAGGTTCGACCGGCTGGTTTTACGGTTGGGGTGGAATAAGGTAGAATACTCCAGTACGGGTGAATATTTAACCATTTTTTGATAGAAATCCAGCCCTGCCTGCCGGTGGGGCGTGGAGAAACATGGAGTCGGCATGAAATTCACACGGATCTGCGTCAGCGGCATGGGTTATATCGGTCTGCCTACCGCTTCCACCTTCGCCAGCCGCGGCTTGCAGGTGGTGGGCGTGGAGACCAACCCGGAAGTGCTTGCCACGCTGCGGAATGGGGATATCCATATCCATGAACCCGGCTTGCGTAAGGTGGTGGAGGCTGCGGTCAAGTCGGGCAGGCTGACCTTCAGCGAAACGCCGGTGGAAGCCGATGCGTTCATCCTCGCCGTGCCCACACCCTTCATGGAAAACCGGTTCGGGGAAGTGAACGGTCTCCCGTACAAACTGGCGGACATGGGCGCGGTCACCTCCGCTGCCGAAGCCCTGGTGCCCGTCCTGCGCCCGGGCAACCTGGTGGTGCTGGAATCCACCTCGCCGCCGCGCACCACGGTGGACCTGGTGGCGCCGATCCTGGAGCGCTCGGGCTTGAAAGCCGGGACGGATTTCCACCTGGTCTACTCCCCGGAGCGCGTGCTTCCGGGCAGGATCCTGCAGGAGTTGACCGAGAACGCCCGCGTGATGGGGGGAACGACCCCGCAAGCCGCCCGGGCAGGCAGGGAGCTGTACGCGCTCATCGTCAAGGGTCAGATCCACACCACCGATGCGACCACCGCCGAGATGGTCAAATTGATGGAAAACACCTATCGCGATGTCAACATAGCCATTGCCAACGAATTCGCCCGCCTGGCGCAGCGCTTTGGCGTGGATGTCTGGGAAGCCATCGACCTCGCCAGCCTGCACCCGCGCGTCAAGATCCTGCGCCCCGGACCCGGGGTGGGCGGGCACTGCATCAGCGTCGATCCGTGGTTCTTTGTCGAAGCCGCCCCGGACCTGGCAACGCTCATCCATGCCGCCCGCCGGGTCAACGATTCCCAACCGCACTTCGCCCTCGAACTGGTGCGTGAAGCCGCCGGGTCGCTCAAAGGCAAGACCGTCGCCGCCCTCGGGCTGGCGTTCAAAGAGGATGTGGATGACCTGCGCGAGAGCCCGGCAGTGGAACTGGCGGGGCTGATGGCGCAGGAGGGAGCACGCGTGAAAGCCTTCGAGCCCAACAAGCCCGAGGCGCGCTACGAGGCTTTTGAGACCGTCAAGTCCCTGGCAGACGCCCTGCAGGAGGCGGATCTGATCGTCATCCAGGTCGCCGACCGCGAGTTCAGGCAGATGAACCCGCATGAAGTGGCAGGACTGACCCCGGCGCGCCGGGTGGTGGACCTGCGCGGCACGCTGGACCGCAAGACCTGGGAAGCGGCTGGATTCACCCTGTTCAGGCTGGGGACCGCCCTGCCGCAACTGCCCTGAGACATGCTGGTGGGAGATCCATGCTGAGAGTCCTTTCGGTTTTTGGCACCCGCCCCGAAGCGGTGAAGATGGCTCCGGTGGTGCACGCCCTTGCCCGTCAGGAAGGCGTGCAGGCTGGTGTGTGCGTCACCGCACAGCACCGCGCCATGCTCGACCAGGTGCTCAACCTGTTCGAGATCGTCCCCGATTTTGACCTGGATGTGATGCGCGCCGACCAGACGCTGGCAGAGGTCAGCGTGCGCATCCTGCAGGAACTCGAACCGGTGCTGGTGCAATTCAAACCCGATTGGGTGCTGGTGCAGGGGGATACGACCACCGCCGCCATCACCGCCCTGCTTGCCTATTATCACCACCTGCGGGTCGGGCACGTGGAGGCTGGTTTGCGCACCCACGACAAGTGGCAGCCTTTCCCGGAGGAGATCAACCGCAAGGTGGTGGGCGTCAGCGCCGACCTGCATTTTGCCCCGACCGAATGGGCGCGCCGGAACCTGCTGGCTGAAGGCGTGCCGCCGGAGTCCGTGCTGGTGACCGGCAACCCGGTCATCGATGCCTTGAACGTGGTTGCCAGCAAGCCGACGCCGCCGGAGGTACGCGACCTGGTCGACCGGCTTGGCGTGGGAGCTGGAAAGCGCCTGCTGCTGGTGACCGCCCATCGGCGTGAGAACTTCGGTGCCCCGCTGGAGTCGATCTGCGCCGCGCTGCGCGACCTGGCTGCGCGTGGCGATGTGGAGATCGTCTGGCCCGTGCACCCCAACCCCAACGTGTACGCCCCCGTCCATGACCTCCTGGGGCAGACGGCGCACGTGACCCTTCTGCCGCATGCCGATTACCTGCCCATGGTGCACCTGATCAAGAGTGCCAGCCTGATCCTGACCGATTCGGGCGGCATCCAGGAGGAAGCGCCCGCTTTCGGCATCCCGGTGCTGGTGCTGCGCCAGGTGACCGAGCGCCCCGAAGGGGTGGCGGCGGGCGTGACCCTGCTCACCGGCACCGACCGCGCCGTCATCCTGCGTGAAGCCAGCCGCCTGCTGGACGACGCCGAAGCCTACGCCCGCATGGCGCGCGCCGTCAATCCATTTGGCGACGGGCAGGCGGCAGGCAGGATCGTGGATGCCCTGCTGCACTTCAAAGCTGATTAACGCCCTCATCATCCAAGGTCTTGCATACCCTGACGGAACGCCTTGGCGTCCTGTCCCTTTTCCAACCGCAGGCTCGGTTATAATTGTTGCACATGTCAGACTAGGAGGTTCCCATGGATATTGCAGTTTTCATCAAGGCGGTTTCCACCTTTGCCTGGCTATTGACCGCCGGGCTGGTGGCGCTCGCAATCAGCCGTGCCTCGCGCGGCAAACCCCTCAAGCAGGCGGCGACCATCGTCATCGTGGCGGGCGTTTTCTCGCTGCTGCTGACGGTGGTTGGTTTCGGGCTGGTCTTCCTGCAGGCGGATGAGCGCGGGGTCGTCGTCTCCCCGTATGTTTCGCAGGGCTACCGCACCGACCCACTCGGTCCCGGTTTGCACTGGATCATCCCCGGCGAAACGGTCACCCGTTACACCATCTCGAAGCAGACCTACACCATGTCCATCGCCCCGGATGAAGGGGATCAATATGGGGACGATTCGATCAGCGCCCGCACCTCGGATGGGCAGGAGATCTACGTGGATGCCTCGGTCATCTTCGCGGTCGACCCCACCCGGATCATCGATGTCCACATCGCCTGGCAGGATCGCTATATCAACGAACTGGTCCGCCCGCAGGTGCGCGGCATTATCCGCGACGCCGTTTCACAGTACGGGGTCGAGGAGGTGGTCAGCACCCGCCGCGATGATATGTCCACCTACATCGCCGAAGCCCTGACTGAAAAATTGACCCAGAACGGCATCATCATGGTGGATTTCATCCTGCGCAACATCACGTTCTCCGAGGAGTATGCCTACTCGGTAGAGCAGAAGCAGATCGCCGAGCAACTGGCGCTGCAGGCGGAACTGATCGTCGAGCAGAAACGCCAGGAAGCCGAGCAAGCCCGCCAGGAGGCAGAAGGTCTGGCGGATGCGGCGGTGATCAGTGCGGAGGGTGCGGCACTGGCGCGCGTCATCGAAGCCACGGCGGAAGCCGAGGCGTTGGAGTTGATCGCCGCAGCCCTGCGGGACAACCCGGACCTGTTGCAGTACCAGTACATTACCAAGCTGGCGCCGGATGTGAAGGTCATTTTGATGCCCACCGGTGCGCAGTTCATCCTGCCGCCGGAATTGATCGCCCCGTAAGCATGTCTGAGGTTTATCCCACCGGGCGTCAGGTGCGCCTGACCAGCCTCTCCAATTGCGCCGGCTGAGCGTCGAAACTGAATGCGGAGACGCTGGCGCAGGTCCTGCGCCCGGTTCAACACCTCTTCGATCCGAAGGATTACCCCGACCTGCTGGTTGGTCTGGGTCAACCGGATGATGCCGCCCTCTGGAAACTGGATGATGGGCGTGCGCTGGTCGTGACGACCGACTTTTTCACGCCGGTCGTGGACGACCCGTATGATTATGGTCAGATCGCCGCGGCCAACAGCCTTTCGGATATCTATGCCATGGGCGGACGTCCGTTCCTGGCGTTGAACATCGCCGCCCTGCCGCCCCAACTTCCGGTGGAGGTGGGGGGTGAGATCATGCGCGGCGGCGCCGAAAAATGCCTGCAGGCGGGGGTGGTGGTTGCCGGGGGGCACACCGTGCAGGACAAGGAACCGAAATACGGGCTGGTCGTGCTGGGCTTTGTCCACCCGCAGAAATACCTTTCGAAGAGCGGGGCGCGTCCCGGTGATGCGCTGGTGCTGACCAAGCCGCTCGGTTTTGGGGTGACGACCACCGCCTTGAAGCAGGAGAAAGCCGCCCCGCAGGATGTGGCGGAAGTGGTCAAATGGATGAAGGTGCTTAACCGCGATGCGGCAGACCTGGCGGTCGAATTTGGACTGCGCGGCGGCACCGATGTGACCGGGTTCAGCCTGCTGGGGCATGCCATGGAAATGGCGGACTTCTCCGGCGTCTGCCTGCGCTTCCGGATGAAAAACATGCCCTTCGTTTCCTGCGCCCGCAAGTATGCCCGGGCATGGACCTTCCCCGGCGGCGCCTCGGATAACCGCCTGTTCTTTGGCGGGCGTGTCACTTTCTCCGCTTCCATTCCGGAGGAAGAGCAAATGCTGTTGTTCGACCCGCAGACCAGCGGCGGGCTGCTGCTGGCGCTTCCCGCCGCCAGCCGGGATGAATTCCTGCGCAGGGCGCAGGCGAACGATCAACCCGCCTGGGTGGTCGGTGAGGTGCTCGAAGGCTCCGGCGTGGAGGTCGTGGAATAGGCAGGCGGTACAGCCCCTGCCAGATTTGGATGCTATGACTGATCTCTGGAAAGACATCCTGTCCATCCTGGCGCTGATCATGGTCAACGGCGTACTGGCGATGTCCGAAGCCGCCATGCTCTCGGTGCGCAAGGCGCGCCTGCAGCAGCGGGTCAATGATGGCAGCAAGAATGCCCAACTGGCGTTGAAACTGGCGGAAAATCCCAACCGCTTCCTCTCCACCATCCAGATCGGCATCACGGTCATCGATGTGCTCATCGGCGCGATCAGTGGTGCCATGGTCGACCGGTTATTTGAACAGGTGCCTGCCCTGGCGCGCGTCAGCGAAGCCATTGGGCTGGCGGTGGGGGTCATCATTGTCTCCTATCTGTCGATCGTCTTCGGGGAACTGGTGCCCAAGCGGCTTGCCCTGCAGAATGCGGATGGCGTGGCTACCGCCATTGCCGCGCCGATGTCCTTCATTGCCAGGCTCTTCACACCTTTTGTCTGGCTGTTGGGCAAGTCCACCGACCTGATCCTGCGTCTCTTTGGGGTGAAGCACCGCGGGGAATCACCCATGACCGAGGAGGAACTGCTCGTGCAGCTGGACCAGGGCACCCAGGCGGGCGTGTTCCAGGAGACCCAGCAGGATATGGTCGAAGGCGTCTTTTCGCTTTCAGACCAGCGCGTCAATGCGCTGATGACCCCACGCAACGAGATCGTCTGGCTGGATGTGAACGACACGACTGCCGAGATACGCCGCAAGATGTCGGAGAGCCCCTACTCCCGCTTCCCGGTGGGGGTGGACAGCCTGGATCACCCGATCGGCGTGGTGAAAGCCAAGGAAGTACTGCTGGCGAACATCAAGGGCGGCAAGGACCTGCAGGCGCTGGCGCGCCCGCCGATCTTCATCCCCGAAACGGCATTCGGTTCACGTGCCCTGGAGATGTTCCGCGAAACGAACCGCGACCTGATGTTCATCGTGGACGAATTCGGCGTCGTGCAGGGGCTGATCACCCTGGCAGATGTGCTCGAAGAGATCGTTGGCGAGTTTGAAGGCGAGCCGCAAGCCACCCAGCGCCAGGACGGTTCCTGGCTGCTGGACGGTATGCTCCCGATCGATGAACTCAAGGAGATCTTTAACCTGCGGCGTATGCCTGACGAGGAAGAATACGAAACGCTGGGCGGGTTCATCCTGCTGCACCTGGGGCGCGTGCCCCAGGCGGCGGATTCCTTTGAGTGGAACAACCTGCGCTTCGAGGTGATGGACATGGACAACACGCGCGTCGACAAGGTGCTCGTGACCAGCATGCCGGTCCAATCTCTGAAGAAATGAGCACCCCTCCCATCGAGATGGACTCCTTGTTCGCCTCGCGCCGCTCCCCCGTGATGGGTCGCGGCGGCATGGTGGCGTGCTCCCAGCCGCTGGCGGCTGCCGCCGGGCCGGAGATGCTCTCGCTGGAGGGCAATGCCGCTGACGCTGTGGTTGCCATGGCGGCGGTGCTCAATGTTACCGAGCCCACCTCCACCGGCATCGGTGGGGATATGTTCGCCCTGTATTTTGACGCGGAAACAGGCACGCTCAGCGCGCTGAACGGTTCCGGCAGGGCGCCTGCCGCCCTGAGCCTGGAGCGGCTCAAGCGCGACGGCTTGGATGTCCTGCCGCCCTACCACGCCCACACCGTCACCGTGCCCGGTGCGTGCGCCGGGTGGTGTGACCTGGTGGAACGTCACGGCAGCCTGGAACTGCCCGTGCTGCTGGCTCCGGCGGTGCACCTGGCAGAGACAGGCTTTCCGGTCGCGCCGCTCACGGCGCACTTCTGGCAGCGCGGCGCCGAGCGGCAGTTGAGCCGTTCCCTGAACGGCGGGGAACTGACCATCGACGGGCGCGCCCCGGCGGCGGGCGAGATCTTCCGCAACCCGGGGTTGGCGCGCACCCTGCGCAAAGTGGCGGAAGGCGGCAGGCAGGCTTTCTATCGCGGCGAAATCGCTGCCGCGATCGTCAGCACCCTGGCACAGGTCGGCGGTTGCATGACTGAGGCAGACCTGGCGGAGCATGTCTCCACCTGGGAGGAACCCATCTCCAGCGTATACGCCGATTGGCGCCTGTGGGAGTGCCCGCCCAACGGGCAGGGCATTGCCGCCCTGCTGGCGTTGAACCTGCTGGAAGGCTTCGACCTGTCCGGGCATCCGCTCGACCCGCAGCGCCTGCACCTGGAGATCGAAGCCATGCGCCTGGCATTTGCCGATGTGCGCTGGTTCGTGGCAGACCCGGCGCGCGTGAACGTACCGGTGCAGCAGCTGCTCTCGAAGGAATATGCCGCCTCGCGCCGCAAGTTGATCGATCCCCGGCGGGCTGCGCCCGAGCCGGCGCGCGGCACCCCCCTGGGCGGCTCCGATACGGTCTATTTCTGCACGCTGGACCAGTGGGGGAATGCCTGCTCGTTCATCAACAGCAACTACATGGGATTCGGCACCGGCATCGTGCCTGCGGGCTGGGGCTTCACGCTCCAGAACCGGGGGCACAATTTCAGCCTCGACCCGGCGCATCCCAACCGCCTGGAACCGGGCAAGCGCCCCTACCACACCATCATCCCGGCGATGATCACGCGCCACTCGGACGGCGCGTTGATCGGACCGATGGGCGTCATGGGCGGTTTCATGCAGCCCCAGGGGCATCTGCAGGTCTTCCTTACCCTGGCGCAGGGCTTCGACCCGCAAGCCGCGCTGGACCTGCCGCGCTTCTGCATCGGCGATGGTCCCGGTGAGGTCGCCCTCGAGCAGGGCATCCCTGAGGCGGCGATCGCGGACCTGGAAGCACGCGGTCATGGCGTCAAGCGTGTCTCGGGTTGGGAGCGGGCGCTCTTCGGCAGGGGGCAGGTCATCCTGCGCGATCCCGCCAGCCGGACCCTGACCGGCGGTTCGGACCCGCGTGCCGACGGCTGCGCCATGGTGTTAATTTAAGTTGAAATTAACCGGAACTTCATTAAAATTGATCCATAAGCAGGTGGAAGTTAAAATCCAGGTAATCAAGGAGGCGTAATGGATCCTGTCATCCTTTCCAGGTTGCAATTTGCAACCACGACCATCTACCACTTCTTCTTTGTCCCGCTCACCCTGGGACTCTCGTGGCTGGTGGCGGTCATGCACACCATGTATCACCGCACGGGTGATGAAAAATGGAAGCGCATGACCAAGTTCTGGGGCAAACTCTTCCTGATCAATTTCGCCATGGGGGTGGTGACCGGCATCGTGCAGGAGTTCCAGTTCGGCATGAACTGGTCGGAATATTCACGTTATGTGGGCGATATCTTCGGCGCCCCGCTGGCGATCGAAGCCCTGCT
>JBFYSG010000268.1:0-12106 GCA_041301835.1 Chloroflexota bacterium
GGCGCTGCCCGCCTGGCAAGCCTTTGGGCGCCTGAGCCACGCGCTCCAGGATTTCTACTCGCATTCCAATTATGTCGCTCTCTGGCTGGCGCGTTTTCCGCACTCCGACCCGCCGCCCCCGGACCAGATCGACCCGCTGGATGTCGACTTGCTTGCCCATCCCGGTTTGCGTTCGGGGAAGTTATATTTTCCGCTTGAAGCGCTGTATTTTGTGCCCGGGCTCAGGAAACTGGTCATGCCCTTCCTGCCGCCCGATTCGCACGCCTGGATGAACCTGGACAGCCCCGAGCGCGGACCGGCGTTCCCGTATGCGCTTTCAGCCGCCACCCGGCGGACGAAACTTGAGTATGAAGAGGACATGAGACACCTGCCGGAAGAGCAGGTCCGCCTTTTTAACGGTTATCGCCAGGAGCACCGGCGGGGTTCCAGCTGGCGAACCCCGAAAAACGGGTAAAGTCCATCTGCGCGGTATAATACAGGCATGGAAACCAAAGAAGTATTGGAACAAGCTCTAAAAACCGCCATGAAAGCAGGCGATGAGGTCACCAAGCGGACCGTGCGCATGGCGCTGGCTGCCATCCGGCAGGTCGAGATCGACAAGCGCATCAGCCTGGATGAAGCAGCCGTACTGGCGATCCTGCAGAGAGAGATCAAGACCCGCCGGGAATCCGTCGAGGAAGCCGGTCGGGTCGGACGCACCGACATCGTGAACGACACCGAGGCGGAGATCAAAGTCCTGGAGGCGTGGTTGCCTGCCGCCCTGGGTGAGGACGAATTGAAAGCACTGGTGGAGGCTGCGATCGCGGAAGTGGGGGCAAAAACCCCGGCGGATATGGGCAAGGTGATGAAGGTGCTCATGCCGCGGGTTGCCGGGCGCGCCGGCGGCGACCAGGTCTCTGCCCTGGTGCGTGCCGCGTTGCAGGCGTGAACCAACGGGAGGCGCTGTTCCTGTTCAGTGCTTCGATCAATAGATGCCCAATATTCGCAAGCGACCCTTCTGGTCCCTGCTGATCCTCATATGTACTGCCTTCCTGGCATTCCTTGCCCTGGTCCAACCCTGGGCATTGCGCCAGGATAACCTGCCACTGCAGCCTGGGGACGTTGCCTCGCAGGACCTGCGCGCCCCGGCTGATTTCCAGTATGTCAGCGAGGTGCTGACCGAGCAGGCGCGCGAGGCGGCAGAGAGGGCTGTCGCGCCAGTCTATGGCACCTCGGATTTTTCCATTGGTCGTCACCAGAATGACCTGTTAAGCGCCTACCTGGACCAGATCACTGCCATCCGGGAGCAGGGCGCAGATACCAGCCTCCAGCAAAAGCTGATCGATCTCGCCGCCCTGGCGGAGGCGCCCCTTTCCGGGGATTCGGCGGAGTTCCTGCTCAACCTGGGCGCGGAGCGCTGGGACCTGGTGCGCGCCGAAGCCATCTCGCTGCTGGGGCGCACGCTGCGCAACACGGTGCGCACCGAAGACCTGGAGACCGTCCGGGCGGGACTGAGCGCGCTGGTCAGTTTTACGCTGACTGAATCCGAGGCCACACTGGTGGTCACACTGGTCTCCCCATTCGTGGAAGCCAACAGTTTTTACAGCCCGGAGTTGACCGAGGCGGCGCGCCAGGCGGCGCGCCAGGCTGTAGAACCCGTCACCCAATCGTACCTGGAAGGGCAGACGATCCTCCTGCGCGGTCAACTGGTCACGGATGTGGCATTCGAAGCCCTGACCGAAGGGGGACTGATCCAGCCGAAGAATACGCTGTATGAATACCTCGGCGCGGGTGTGATGGTGACGATCTCTGCCCTGATGCTGGCATTGTATTATCAGCGCCGCACTTCAGCCTTCCAATCTGACTTGCGCAGCCTGCTGCTTCTGGCGGGTCTGTTCCTCATCTTCCTTTTTGCGGTGCGGGTGATCACCCCCAACCGGACGTTGCTGCCCTACCTGGTGCCGGTACCGGCGTTTGCCTTGCTGGTCTCCAGCCTGTTCGGTTTGGAACGGGGTATCCTCTTTGGTCTGCTGATGAGTTTCCTAGCGGCGTATGGCATGCCTGAGGATCTGGCGCTGCTGCCTTATTACACCCTCACCAGTCTGTGCGGTGTGCTGGCGATGGGAAAGGCACGCCGCGTGGTGCAGTTCTTTTATGCCGTGGTCGGGATATCCGCCACCGGGATGGCGGTCGTGGTTGCCTTCCGGTTGGCGTTCACCGCCACCGATTGGATCGGGATCGCCACCCTGCTGGGTGCCGCCCTGTTGTACGGCATCGCCTCCTCGGCGTTGGCTCTGCCCCTGCAATACCTGCTGGCGCAATTCCTGGGCGTGACGACCCCGATGCAGCTGCTCGAGATCTCTCGCCCGGACAGCCCCTTGTTGAATTATTTCCTGCAGCGCGCCCCGGGGACCTACCAGCACAGCCTGCAGGTTGCCAACCTGGCAGAACGCGCCGCCGAGAAGATCGGCGCGGATGCCCTGCTGACGCGGGTGGGCGCTTTGTTTCACGATATAGGCAAGGCGGTCAATCCGCTGTTCTTTGTGGAGAACCAGCCTACCAACAAGATCAATCCGCATGACGATGTTGCGCCCGCGGAGAGTGCCACCACGATCATCAGTCATGTCACCAACGGGCTGGAACTGGCGAAAAAATACCACCTGCCGCGCCGTTTGCACGATTTCATCGCCGAACATCATGGCACGCTGGTCACCCGCTACCAGTTCAACCGCGCGGTCGAGCAAGCCGGGGGGGATGCCTCACAAGTGGATGAATCGCTTTTCCGCTATCCTGGTCCCTCGCCGCGCTCCAAGGAGACCGCGGTGCTGATGTTCGCGGATGGGGTGGAGGCGCGTGCCCGTGCCGAGCGCCCGGACAGCGACGAGAAGATGCGCCTGATCGTGCGGAGCGTGATCGAGACCCGCCAAAAAGATGGGCAGTTGGATAATGCCCCGCTCACCCAGCGAGACCTGACGGATATCACCGACTCATTCGTCGCAACGCTCCAGGTCACCTACCACCCGCGCCTCGATTATCCCAAGGAACCTGCCCCGCCTGCAGGTGAAACATCCACCCAGCCCATGGATAAGCCGGCGTGATCCATCTCCAGAACCAGGTTGAGAATGACATCCCGGCAGGAACGATCCGGCAGGCAGTCGAGCGGACGCTGGCAGCCTCCGGCATGCCCGCGGGGGATGTGACCGTCGTCCTGACCGGTGATGAGCAGATCCAATCCCTCAACCGTGAATACCTGGGGAACGATCATCCAACCGATGTGCTTGCCTTCCCTGCCGGGGACGACGACCCGGAGACGGGACGCGCCTACCTGGGGGATGTGATCATCTCGCTGCCGCGCGCGGCTGAGGGCGCCCGGGGACGCGGCCATGATATCCTGGCTGAAGTCCAACTACTTGTGATCCACGGTGTCCTGCACCTGCTCGGTCACGACCATGCGGATGAAATGGATAAAGCACGCATGGACAAGGCGCAGGCAGCAGTCCTGGCGGAACTCGGTCTGCACATCGATCCCTGGGGATGAACCCTGCCATGAAGGAATTCATACGCTCCCGGCTGCGAGCCTTTGGACATGCCTTCCGCGGCTGGTGGTATGTTCTGCGCACCCAGCGCAACGCCTGGATCCATGCCGTCATCACCACATTGGTGGTCAGCCTGGCATTCTGGTTGCGCCTCCCCGCCGGTGATTTTGCTATCCTGGTCCTGACCATTGCCCTGGTCTGGACGGCGGAATTCATCAATACTGCCCTGGAAGCCGTGGTGGACCTGGCAAGCCCGCAGCATCATCCACTGGCAAAAGCGGGCAAGGATGTCGGGGCGGCGGCGGTCCTGATCGCGGCGCTCACCTCAGTGGTGGTCGGCTTGCTCATCCTAGGACCCCCGTTGTGGACACGGCTGAAGGAGTTCTTCCCGGGCGCCTGAACCCCGGGGGCGGGCATTCGGGGTGTTATTTTGAGACACCCATAAACTTGCATCTAGTTTACAGTATTGAAATGTACGCCCGATATCAGTTAAACTAGTCAAGACGTATGAATTTCACCTACGCACTGGACCTCTTTGTCGCCTCCTTGACCGTGATCATCATCACTGCAGCCACCTGGCGGCGTCGTGATGTCCCGGGCGGGGGTGCATTAACCATACTGAGCGCCGCCATGGCTGTCTGGACCACAGCCTACGCGTTCTATTGGCTGGCTCCCGACCCTGACTCCGGGCGCATCTATGGTAACTTGATGTTCATGGGGGTGGTGTGTGTACCGCCTGCTTTCCTCGCCTTCTCCCTGTACTATACCAACCGGGCACGCATCCTGAGCAACAGGTACATTGCCTGGCTGGCTGTCATGCCAGTGCTCACAGTGATCCTGGTGTGGACGGATCCCCTGCACGGCTGGTTCTACGGTGATGCGATTACGGGATACCTGTATCCCGGTGCGGGCTGGTGGTTCTGGACCAACCTCATTTACAGTTACCTGGTCATCCTGTTCGCCTTCGCCTTCCTGATGCAGGCATGGATCGCCACGATCCGCCCCTTGCGGGCGCAGTTGGGGATCCTGCTGGTGGGTGCGCTCGTGCCGATCGGGATCAACCTTGGCATGTTCTTTGGATTTGAACCCCTGCCCGGTCTTGACCTGACACCATTTGGGTTCGTCTTCACATGTGTCTGCATTGCGCTTGCCCTGTCGCGCTATCACCTGCTCGACCTGGTGCCCATCGCCCGCTCGGTCATCATCGATCAAATGACCGACGGATTCATGGTGCTGGATACGCAGAACCGGGTTGTGGATGTCAACCAGACAGCCCTGAAGATGCTTGACCGGGAGAGCGAACAGGTCGTGGGCATGCAGGCGGACGAGGTTTTCAAGAATTACCCGACCGTCTTCAACCACTTCCGCGATACCATGGTTATGCAGCAGGAGATCTGCGTGGATGTCGATCCTCCTGTCTATCTCGATGTGCGCATCACCTCTTTCCATGACCTAAAAGGAAAAACAAGCGGCAGGGTGATCATTGCCCGGGATGTCACCGCCCGCAAGCGGGTGGAGCAGGCTGAACGCGAACAACGCCTGCTGGCGGAAGCCTTGCGCGATTCAGCCACGGCGTTGAATCAATCGCGCAGTTTCGAGGATGTCCTGGACCGCATCCTGGAAAATGTGGGGCGCGTGGTGCCGTTCAACCTGGCAACGATCCTGCTGGCAGATGATGACCAGACCGCACACCTGGCGCGTGCGCACGGTTTTCGTGAGCACGGGTTGGAAGATCACCTGAAGCAGGTGACCTTTTCCTACCAGGACTTGCCCAACTTGAAACAAATGGTGGAAACCGGCGAATCGGTCCTGGCGTCTGATACCAGCCAGTTTCCGGGATGGAAATCCTTGAAAGGGTTGGAAGTTCTGCGCTCCTACGTCGGGTCACCCATCCGGATCCGCGATTTTGTGGTTGGCTTCCTGAACCTGGATAGTTTTACATCCGGATTTTATACCCGGGAGCATGCCGAACGCCTGCAGGTCTTTGCTGACCAGGCAGCCATTGCGATCGAGAATGCTCGCCTGCTGGAGGATGCCCAATTACGAGCCAACGAACTATCCACTCTGCTGGATATCGGTCTGGCAACCACCTCCGGTCTGGAAATGGATAGATTACTCCAGGCGCTGTTGGAAAAGTGCAAGCGTGTTCTGCCGGTCGAAGCCTTCTATGTCGCCACGTATAACAACGAGACCGGGATGGTTGAATACCCGCTGTTCTATGATCAGGGTGAGATCACCAACCTTCCGGGGCACAGTCTCAGCCAATCCCCGGGGCTGACCGGGCATGTCATCCTCTCACGGCAGGTGCTCCACATCACCGATGCGCTCTCCGAAGAGGCAACCCGCCGGTTTAACATCGTCCATATCGGCGGCGATCCCACGCGCTCGTATGTCGGCGTTCCCCTTTTGGTGGGTGAACGGGTGGTGGGGGTCATCTCCATGCAAAGTTCACAACCGGATGCCTATAACCCGGCTCAGATCCAACTGCTGGAGACCATCGCCACCCAAGCGGCAGGCGCCATCGAAAACGCACGCTTGTTCGCGGAAGTGCGTTCGCACGCCGAGGAGATGACCGCCCTGTTCGACATAGGTCTGGCCATCACATCGGGTTTGGATATGGACCAGATCCTGCGCGCCCTGCTGGATAAATGCCGCCAGGTCCTGCCGGTCGAGGCGTTCTACACAGCCATCCTTGATGCAAAGACCGGGCTGATACACCATCCGTTGGCTTACGACCTGGGGGAATTCCCCCAGATCCCAACGCGGGATATCCACGAGAGTCCCGGTCTCAGCGGTCATATCATCAACACCCGGCAAACCCTGTATATCCCGGACATGCTTGCGCCCGATGCGATCCAGACCTACCAGATATTTCGTACCAGCGGCAACCCGACCCGGGCGTTCGTGGGCGTCCCCATGATCGTCGGGGAGCGCATTGTGGGCGTCATCTCCATGCAGAGTTACCAGCCCAACGCCTACGATCGTGACCAGATCCGCCTGCTGGAGACCATTGCCACCCAGGCAGCGGTTGCGATCGAGAACAGCCGCCTGTACGCGGAAGCGCAGCAGGAGATATCCGAGCGTGAGCGGGCGGAGGTGCGTTACCGGGCATTGTTCGACCAATCACACGACGCGGTCTTCATCATAGGCTTTGACGGCAGGCATCTGGATGTCAATCAACGGGCAACCGAAATGCTGGGTTATTCCGTCGATGAACTGCTCGCCCTGACTGTGAAGGATATCTCAGCCGAACCCGATGCAAGCGGTCAGGTCTTTGAGCGGCTGGTGGCAGGCGAGACGGTCCCCCTGTATGAGCGCAAGTTCCGCAAGAAGAGCGGGGAGGATGTCGTCGTTGAGATCAATGCAGAACTGGTGCGGGATGTGAATGGTACCCCCCTGCATATTCAGAGCGTTGTGCGCGATATCTCCCATCACAAGCAGAGCGAACATACCCTGCAGGTGATGAATGACCAGTTGAGGGTTCAATTATCCGAGATCTACGTCCTGCAGGCACGCCTGCGCGAGCAAGCCATTCGCGATCCGTTAACCGGGCTCTTCAACCGGCGCTACCTGGAGGAGACCCTGGAGCGCGAGTTTTCCCTGGCGAACCGCCAGGGCAGCCCGGTCTGCCTGGTGATGATGGACATTGATGGGTTCAAGGGATTCAATGACACGTACGGGCACGACGCCGGGGACTTCCTGTTGAGAAACCTCGGCAGCCTGCTGCAAAAGGAAGTCCGCCGCTCCGACATCTCCTGCCGCTACGGTGGGGAGGAATTCCTGATCGTCATGCCAGGGGTGAAGGCGGATAAGGGGCGTGAACGCGCCGAGCGCCTGCGCCGCATCTTCGGTTCCGGCAAGTTCAAGCACATGGGGGTCAAGTTGAATGCCACCTTATCCCTGGGAGTGGCGGTTTACCCAGATAACGGCAGCACCTGGGAGGAAGTCCTGCATGCCGCCGACCGGGCGATGTATGCCGCCAAAGCCGCCGGCAAGAACCGTGCGCGTTCAGCCGGAAACTGAAACCGGACCCGATTACTTCTTGGATTCTGCCATCTCCTGCCGGACGGTCAGGAGCAGGTTTTCGGCTTTGAGTTCATTCAAGGTATAACACGGGGAACCCAGGTGGTCGGCAAGCGCCTGGGCAAGCCCCTGGTCGAACGAGGCGTGTTCCATGTTGATGACCACCGAGCGGAAATCACGCCCGGCGATCTGCTCCGCAAAACCGTAGGCTTCCTCCTGCGGCGGGATGGGACCGATGGAGACATTGCCCGCCCCGTCGGTGAGCACGATCAGCAGCGCCTGGATGTCGGGGTGGGTAATGGCTTCCTGGCTGAGCACCTCGTATGCCAGCAGGAGACCTGCCGAGAGGGGTGTTTTCCCCCCCACCGGGATATCCACCAGGGCGCGCCGGGCAAGCTGCACCGAATTGGTCGGTGGCAGGATCAGGGTGGCACGATCCTTCTGAAAGACGATCAGACCCACGCGGTCACGGCGCTGGTAGGCATCCGTCAGCAGGGAGAGGATGGCTCCCTTGGTGGCTGCCATGCGTTCCGCCACCGCCATCGACCAGGAGGCATCCACCAGGAACAGCACCAGGTTGGCGGTGCGCTTGACGCGCACCTTGCGCTGCAGGTCGCTCTTTTCGATGGCGAAAGCCAGTCGTTTCCTTTTCTCGGTGCGGCGGGTTTGGAAAGGCGCGGCGGCGCGGATGGTGGCATCGAAGGCGATGTCGTCGGTCTTGCCATTGGCGGGGCGTGCCTGGATGTAGCGCCCGCGTTTGCGCTCGGTATGGGTGCGCGACCGCCGCCCGGCATGGCGGCGGGCTAATTTATCCAGGGGTGTATCCAGTTTGCGCGGGTCGAAGGTCTCGCCCACCTTGACTTTCTTACCCCCATCCCACCAGTGGGCATCCTGCCCGTCAAAGACCGTCTGTTGTGGGGTCGGTTCCGCGGAGGGCGGCTGATCGCTGGTCTCTTCCTCGGCGGAATCGGTGATCAGTTTTTTTTTAGCGTTTCTTCTTCCACGGCGGGCTTTTCCTCGGGCTCGCCCGGTTCGCCCTCGCTGGATGCCCCTGCAAGGTTTTCGATGCGTTCCTGCAGCTGCTCGGGCGTGATCTCCGCCTGCTGGAAGGGACCGCGCTTGATCCGGTGGGGCAGGGCAAGTTCCGCTGCCAGGGCGATGTCGCGATCGGTGATCGCGGCGCGCCCTTCGAATGCCGCGTGCGCCCGGGCGGCTTTCAAGATCACCAGGTCGGCGCGGTGACCGTCCACGTTCAACGAGGCGGTCAAGGCGGCGATCGCCAGCAGGTCGCGGCGCGTGTATGTGACGCTGTCCACCATGAGGCGCGCCTGGGCGATGATACGGCTTAGTTTTTCCTCGTGTGGGAGCCAGGTCTTGCGAAAGGCATCGGCATCCGATTCAAAAGCCAGGTTGTTTTCGATGATCGTCACCCGGTCGCGCGCTTCGCGTATGCCGGTGATCTCCACTGAAAGGGCAAAACGGTCCAGCAACTGCGGACGGAGGTCGCCTTCCTCCGGGTTCATCGTCCCGACCAGGATGAAGCGTGCCGGGTGGCTGAAGGAAATGCCCTCGCGTTCGACGATGTTCATGCCCATGGCGGCGGAATCCAGCAGGACATCCACGACATGATCGTCGAGCAGGTTCACTTCATCTATATATAACAATCCGCGGTTTGCAGCCGCCAGGACACCCGGCTCGAAGTGGCGTTCGCCCTTCTGGATGGCTTGCTCGATATCCAGCGTGCCGACCACCCGGTCCTCGGTTGCCGAGACAGGCAGGTTCACGAATGGGATGGGCTTATCGACCACCGGCAAGGGTTCGCCCGAGGCGGCTTTTTCCCGGCACTCGGTGCACCAGGAGGTGGGCTGATCGGGGTCACAGCCGAAACGGCAGCCGCTCACGACGCGCACTTTGGGCAGCAGCGCTGCCAGGGCGCGCGCCGCGGTGGATTTTGCCGTGCCGCGCTCGCCGCGGATCAAGACCCCGCCGATGCGGGGATCGACCGCATTAAGGATGAGCGCCCGGCGCATACGTTCTTGTCCGACGATGGCAGTGAATGGGTAGATGGTTGGCATGCAAGACTCCGGGCTGGAATTATACATCTTCTTGTGGCGAATCGAGTAGGGTGGTTGGCGTTCTGCACATGGTATCATTGCCGGCATCCAGCCATGACCGTCCTGGCGCTTTCCATCCTGCTCTTCTCGGCGTTCCTGCACGCTTTCTGGAATTTCCTCAGCAAGCGCCGCAACCCGCCAGCCGCCTTCTTCCTGATGGCATCCCTGGCGGCGGCAGGCTTATGCCTGCCGCTGGTGGGTCTCTATTGGCGCGGCGTGGTACGCATCCCGCCGCTTGCCTGGGCGCTGATCGCAGTCACGGGCGCAGTGCAGGCTTTGTATTATATCTTCCTGGCGGCAGCCTACCGGACAGGCGACCTCTCGCATGCCTACCCGCTGGCGCGTGCCCTGCCGGTTGTGCTGGTGGCACTCATCAGTGTGTTGCTGGGGCGCGGCGGGCAGATCCAGCCGCTGGCGTACGCCGGTTTTTTCTTGGTAACCCTGGGGTGCGTGGTGCTGCCCCTGCCCGGTTTTTCGGGGCTGCGCTGGCGGGATTACCGCCATGCCTGGGTGCTGTTCGCGCTGCTGGCGGCAGGCTGCATCACCACCTATACGCTGATCGACGACCAATCACTGCGCATCCTGCGCGGGTTGGATGCCTCACCTCTATCCAACCTGGAATGGTCCCTGCTCTATGTCGAACTGGAGACCATCAGTTTATCTCTCTTCCTGCTAATCTTCCTGCTGGCATGGAAGCCTGAGCGCCGCATCCTGCTGACGTCCACCGGGCGGGAATGGCTCCAGGCGGGCATGCTGGGTTTGCTCATCACCCTGACCTATGGCATGGTGCTGCTGTCCATGGCACATGTCACCAATGTCAGTTATGTCTCGGCTTTCCGGCAAATCAGCATCCCCATCGGCGCCGCGCTCGGCATCTTCTGGCGCAAGGAAACCGCCAGCGCGCCAAAGTTGACCGGCATCGCCCTGGTGGTGCTTGGGCTGATGCTGGCGGTGCTGTAGTTCCCATCACAGGGCGGTCAGGCTGCCGGTGCCACCTCGCCGGGCTGCCGGAGGCGCTGGCGCAGGAAAGGCTCCTCCTCCAGCAGGGAACCGTAGCAAACCTGTGCTGCCGCCTTGCAGCCTCCCTGGCACTCAGACAGGCGCGCACAAGCGGCACAGGATCGGGGTGTGGAGCCGGTGAAGGTAGACATGCGTTCCGGCGCGATCAGGGCGGCGAACGGTTCTTCGAACAGGTTCCCAAGGATGGTAGTGCTGTGGTTGCAGGGGCGCAGGTTCCCGAGTGGATCGAGGGTGTAGTAGGCGCGCTCGCTTCCGGCGGCGCAGAAGCCGAATCCCAGGTGCTGGAAATCGCGGGTATCGATCAGGCAGGGCTGGATCGGGATGGAACAGGAGACCGGCAACCCGTATGCCTGTGAGAGCGCTTCGGCTTGCTCCAGGGCGTGCCTGACCTGGGCGATGGAGGGGAGCAGATCCGCCAGGTGCTCCCTGCCGCGCCCACCCGGATTGAAACGGTTGAGCATGAATCCGGAAGCCCCGAAGGCAAATGCCAGGCGCAGGGTAGCGGGCAGGTCTTCCAAGTTCTTTCGTGTAGCAACAAAGGAGGCGACCACCCGCCCGCGCTGCAGGCGCAGGTTTGCCATGGCAGCCAGGACGGCATCCCAGGCACCGGGTACACCGGAGAGATGGTCGTGCGTGGCGCGTTCATGGCTGAGCAGGGGGAGTTCGAACAGGCTGACACCGCCCGCGACAAGCCTGCGGGCGGTGTCTTCATCGATCAAGCGTCCGTTGCTGATGAGCGTGACCTGCACCCGCCGCCTGCCCAGGTGATCCAGGATCTCGTAGATATCCGGGCGCAGGAGCGGTTCACCGCCGGTCAGGGTCACGTGGGCGCAGGCGGTCTGGTCAAGCGCCAGTGTCAGCATATCGAGTGTGCGCCGGGTATCCAGTTCGCCGCGCGGGTAGGGCGGCTGCTGCGGTCCACGCCAGACGTTGTAACAGTGCAGGCAGGCATGGTTGCATGCCTGGGTTAGTTCCACGATAAGGGACTGCAGGCGCGGGCGGAAGGCTTTCATTTCCCGGTCAGCAGGTCGATAATGAAGCGGGCAGCCTGCTCGGCATCCGGCGTGATCTCGAGTTCCAACTGGTCGAAGCTCGGCAGCGTCGCTCCCGCTTGCTGCCATTCGGTCACCAGGCGGTCATACAACCCGGCGACTTCCTGTTCGGTCAGGGCATAAAATGCCAGGTCATGCTCCAGCGCCAGGCGGGCTTTCTCCAGCGTTCCGGCATCGATCACCTGCTCAGCGGCGATGGTGCTCAACACCCTGGACTGCTCCACCAGCACCTGCGCGCTGACAGGCGCGTAGTCCACCATCATCGGCTCGTAGCAGGTCATGAGGGTGTTCGAGCGCCAGACATGGTAGACCGCTGCCTCGTAGGCTTCCTGGACCAGGGCGGCAACGGAGGCGGTCAGCGCGCCCTGGCTCTCGAGGGCGT
>JBFYSG010000269.1:0-3990 GCA_041301835.1 Chloroflexota bacterium
ACCTGGGCGGGACGATGCCGCAGTTGGCGATCGCCTGGCTGCTGCGCGTGCCGGAGGTCACCAGCGTCATCCTGGGCGCCAGTAAGGTCAGCCAATTGAAGGAGAACCTGAAGGCGGTCGACCTGGTGAAAAAGTTCACCCCGGATGTGCTCGAACGAATCGAGCAGATCCTGGATAACAACCCCTGCCCACCGGAATTCGCGCCGGACAAACCCTTCTTCGATTGAGGCGGAAAAATGCCCATATTTTCCCCCAGACCATTCCAGAAGGCGTACCTGCCGGTGGAGCGCGAGCCCAAACTCCCGGCGCGCGCTTTCACGATGCTGGAACGCACTGCCAAGGGGGCATTGTTCGGCTGCCGCATGTGCGGCAACTGTATCCTGCAGGAGACGGCATTCATCTGCCCGATGACCTGCGCCAAGGGTCTGCGCAACGGCTTCTGCGGCGAAGCCACGGATGAGCGCTGCGTGGTGGACGCCTCGCGCCCATGCACCTGGCGGCTGATTTTTGAGCGCTCGCAGCGCATGGGGCGCGTGGACAAACTGCTGGAGGTCAACGCGCCCATCAACGGGGCGCAGGCGGGGCACTCCGCCTGGTTGCCGTTCGTCAAATTCTGGCGCGAACGCGGGCAGCCGGCATTGGGAGACCTGCTGACGAACCGGGAGAAGTTCTGGCTGGAGTGGGACGGGTTGTGCTACGACTTCCGCCAGCCGGACTGGTGGCAGGGCGATGCCGATTATCACCCACCGGCATACCAGACTGCCGCCTCACGCCTGGAAATGGAATTGCGGCAGAAAACCTTCATTGTGACTGCCGAAATCGAGCCGCCCGGCGGCAGCGAAACGAAAGACCTGCGTAAGAAATGCAATTTGCTCAACAAGCACGTCGTCAGCATTAATTTCTCGGATAACGCTTTTGCCACCAGCCGCATGAGCAGCCTGGCGTGCTGCCTGACGTGCCTGGAGGCGGGCGGCGAGGCGGTGATGCAGATCCAGGCGCGCGACCGCAGCCGCAATGGCATCCTTTCCGATGTCATTGGCGCCTCGGCGCTGGGTGTGCGCAACATCCTGTGCCTGGGCGGCGACTACCACAACAAGACGCCGCAGGTCTTCCCGGCACAACCGGAACAGTTCGACATCGATGCCGTGCAGATGCTGTGGATGCTGCGCCGGCTGCGCGATGAGGGCAAAATGCCGGACGGGCGCGAGGTCGAAGACCGCCCGCGCTACTTCCTGGGGGCGGCGGGGGCGCCTTTCACGCTCAAGCCTGAGTGGAGCGCGCTGCGCATGGAAAAGAAGATCAACGCCGGGGCGCAGTTCGTGCAAACTCAGATGGTGTTTGATATCGATGCCTTCGGCGAATGGATGGATGACTGCGCCAGCCGCGGACTGACGGAAAAAGCCGCCTTCCTGGCAGGCGTGTACCCGCTGCGTAGCGCCGAGGAGGCGCACTTCCTGGCGGAGGAGCCGGGCGTGAGCATCCCGCAGGAGACCCTCCAGCGCATGGAAGCCGCCTACGCCCGCGACAGTCGCGGCTGCGCCGGCGCCTGCGAACACCAGTTGGAGGAAGGGCGGCAGATCGCGGTGGAACTGATGCATCGCCTGCGCGAAATGCCCGGTGTGCGCGGTGTGCATTTGATGGTTGGTGGGCAGGAAGCGGTGGTGCCGGTGCTGCTGAAGGAGGCGGGCTGGTAGGAGATGGATTCAACCATAGAGGTTGCGGAGTAAGTAGGTTGGGTTGAGCGCAGCGAAACCCAACATAAACCTACTCACCATTCGTGTCTTTAGGCAGGCAGAACACTTGACCATTACGGACGACATCCTCATCATCGGTGGCGGGTTCGCGGGGACGGCGTTGGCGTATTTCCTCGCCAGGGCAGGCGCCGGCGTGATGCTGTTGGAAGCCGGCGCCATCGGCGGCGGCACCTCGGCGGCTTGCGCCGGGCGAGTGCAGATCATCGAATCCGAGACCGAAGCCTACCTGGACATGGTGCTGGCGGGCTTTACCCGCCTGCAATCGCTGGAGCAGGAATTGGACACCGACCTGGAGTGGATCCTGCCGGGTCACCTGACGGTGCTGACCAGCCCGGCGCAGTGGCAGCAGTACGAGGGGCTGGTGGCGCGGCTGCGGTCGCGGGATATCCCGGCGGAGATGCTGGGAGCGAAAGAACTGCGCATAGTCGAGCCGCTGCTGCAGGCGGAGAACGCGCTGGGGGCGGCGTACTCGCATGAGGGGCACCTCAACCCCTTCAAGTTCTGCGCCGGCTTCGCCCGCGCCGCGCGTCGCAACGGCGCCCGCATCCACATCCACACGCCGGTGACCGGCTTCGAGGTGCAGGGTGGGCGCATCCGCGCTGTGCTGGCGGGCGGGGATCGCTACCTGGTGGGCATGGTGGTGCTGGCGGCGGGCGCCTGGTCGGGCGGGCTGGCGGCGAGCGCCGGCGGGCAGTTCCCGATGAAGTTCAGCCATGCCGAAGCCATCATCAGTGAAAAAATGCCACCGGTGCTCAACCACCACGTCGGCATGTCCGGTTTTTACGAGGCGGTGCACGGCAGCGCCCGCTCGGTGACGCTGGGCATCGGGCAGCACCCCGCCGGCAGCCTGCTGATCTCCAACGCGGTGCAGCAGGCGGATGAGATTGACCGTGCCAGCAGCGACTGGGGCATGCCGGCGGTGGCGCGCGCGCTGCAAACTTACTTCCCGCGCCTGGCGCGGGCGCGCATCCTGCGCACCTGGTCGGCGCCCAGCCCGTTCCTGCCGGATTACCTGCCGGCGCTGGGCTGGTTGCCCGGCTTCGAGAACCTGTACGCGGCGGCGGGCTTTCACCTGGCGATCCCGACCATCCCGCTGCTGACCGAGGCGGCAGCGGCACACATCCTGTCGGGCGAGGTCTCGCCCTGGCTGGAGGGCTTCGACCCCGGGCGCTTCGCGGCAGGTGAAAAGCAATTTTCACCGCAAAGCACGCAGAGAACACAGAGGAAAGAGAACCAACCACAGAGCCACAAAGACACAGAGAAAAGGAGAGAAGCGTGAGCGTTGAGCAGAAAAGGGTAGTTTGGGTAGCGTGTCCTCACCTTCAGGTGAGGGAGCGCAGCCAAACCAAACATAAAGGAAAGCGTAGGTTGGGTTGAGCGCAGCGAAACCCAACACAAACCGCAGAGGTTGCGGAGGAAAAAACAACCACAGAGACACCGAGGCACAGAGAAGAAGAGCGAAGAGAGAACTGTGAAGAGTGAACAGGTAGAAGTGAACAGTGAACAGAGACAAGTCAACCAGTCAACTAATCACTATTCACTGCTCACTTTTCACTTGATCCACCCAGAGGTGATTTTATGAATGAAGCACAACAAACGATACGGGGGGCGATCGCCTACAACGACCTGGTGGCGGCGGTGGGCGCGAAAAATGTCTCGCGCGACCCGGTACAGCGCCAGGCTTACCTGGGCGATGTGTCTTTCCTGGGCATGGTGATGCCCAAGCACAAACTGCACATCGACCTGCCGGACTTCATCGTCTGGACGGAGACGACCGGGCAGACCGCCGAGGTGCTGCGGCTGGCGAACGTGCACAAACTGCCGGTCACACCCTACTGCGGTGGGGCGGGTGTGCAGGGCGCGGCGGTGCCGCTCTACGGCGGCATTGTGTTGGACGTCAAGAAGATGGACCGCATCCTCGAGATCGATGAGACCAACCTGACCGTCACCTGCCAGGGCGGCATCATCGGGCAAACGCTGGAGTGGGCGCTCAACGCCAAGGGCTACACTTACGCCCACATCCCGCAGTCCAGTTACTGCTCCGGCATCGGCGGCTTCCTGGCGGGGCACTCCGCCGGGGTGCTCTCCACCAAGTACGGCAAGATCACCAGCATGGTGCTGGGCATGGAAGTGGTGCTGCCCACCGGGCGGGTCATCCGCACACGGGCGGTGCCGCAATCCGCCGCTGGTCCCAACCTCAACCCCCGTTCGTCGGCTCGGAGGGCACGCTGGGCGT
>JBFYSG010000270.1:0-2804 GCA_041301835.1 Chloroflexota bacterium
ATGATTGCTGAAATGCTCCACTCACGTCCAGCGGTTGATGCAACACCCAGCATTCCTCCGGAGCCTGCGAAGAACAAAACAACATAGCTAATCACCATCCATCTTACATTACGGAAGTCAATCTTTAGAACGTAATCCAGCAACGCCTCCACGATCAACCATGCCAGCATACAACCAATTTGAATATAGTACAGCGTGGGTCGTTCCAGTTGTGGGGCTTTCAGTAGCAGAAATATCATAGGGATGGCTAATAGAAATTCAAAATAGCCGATCCAATGCCCGATCTGAGGCTTGCCAAGAAGCCTGAAAACAAAAACCAGTATGGCAGAAACAAAGAATGCGATGGCTACAATAGCGCCCAGCAGATTCATTTTTTCTAGCATACGTTGCCTTTCTTTTTCATCTTGCTTCAATTCTCAATGAGGCGGAGCCACCCAACATCTGGTTAGACGGCATGAAGTGTAAACCAGTTAGAATTGTTCACAGTATAGCAAACCCCCACATAAGGTGCAATATGCAGATAAACCCGTCTCCCGTCCCTCCGAAAGGAAAGGGACTCCTCGATCAAGTGCGCGACGCGATAAGCACCAAACACTATTCCTACCGCACCGAACAGACTTACGTGGACTATATCGAGCTGCGCCAGATTTTACTCAAATCGTGCTGCCTGATAAAACTTTTTTAATGAGGTACTAGCCCTCTGAAACCGGCAGCAGGTGCACCTCCCCGAAGCGCACCCGGATCTGGCGCTGCCCGTTAGCGGTCAGCCGCAGGGAACCATCACGCTCCAGCCCCTGGATGCGTCCCCGGGCAAGCTCCCCTTTCTCGGTCCAGACCTGCACCAGCTCACCTTTGAAGGCAAGCCGGTGTTCCCAGGCGCGCACCAGCAAGGGGCTGTTGAGCAAGGACCTCCAGTAGAGCAGCGCCTGCAGGATCTCGCGCAGCAGCGCCAGGCGATCGATGGGTTTTCCCGCCGCCGCCTGCAGGCAGGTGGCAGGGAACTGGACATTGGCGGCTGCCGGCACCGAACCCTCAAGCACGTTCACACCGATGCCGAGCACGACGGCATCGACCTTCTCACCCAGCCAGACCGCATCCACCAGCACTCCGCAGAATTTGCGACGGTCGAGCAGCACGTCATTGGGCCATTTGATCTCGGGCTGCATCCCGCCCGCCTCCACCGCCTCGCAGACCGCCAGCGCCCCGAGGGCGGTGAATCCCTCCAGGAGGTCCTGCTCGTCCGCCCGCGGGCGCAGGATCAGGCTGAATGCCAGCGCCACTCCCGGCGGGGTGATCCAGGTGCGCCTGCCCCTGCCCCGCCCGCGGGTTTGTTCCTCGGCGTAAACCAGGCTGAGGTCCGGGGCGCCATCCGCCGCCCAGGCGAGGGCGGCATCGTTGGTGGAGCCGGTCTGCGCGAAAAAACGCAGCCCCTGCAAGGGCAGGTCCGCAAGCGTTTTTCTCAGGTCATGTTCCTGCATTGGGGAACCGATACCCGGCGGTGGCTGACCACCCGGGCAGGCGGGCTCTAAGGCGGCGGCAGGTAATCCCAGGGATTGAGGTAGCCGCCACCCAGGCGGACCTCAAAGTGGAGGTGCGCGCCAAAGGAGTTGCCGGTGTTGCCGGAAAGACCGATGGTCTCACCCGCATAGACCCACTGGCAAAGGACCACATTTACCTGGCTGAGATGCCCGTAAAGCGTGGAAAAACCGTTGCGGTGGTTGATCATGACGACGTTCCCGTAGCCGCCGTTCCAGGCGCCGTACGAAGCCCAGACCACCACGCCGCTGTCTGCCGCCGAGATGGGGGTGCCCTCCGGAGCGTACAGGTCGATCGCCAGATGCGAGGAACTGTACTGGTTACCGCCGTTGATGTAGTGGTATGGCGAGGGCCACATCAAGGTACCGCCTCCGCCCACCGGACCTTCATCACCGCAGGAGGTGGAGAAGCCCGTGGAGGTGCCTGTGCCGATCCCGCCGGCAACCGGGGAGATCCATAGGATGGCATCCGACTGACCGCCAGGCACCATCACATACGCCCCGACCTCGATGAGCGGGTCGGCAAGGTCGATGTTATTGCCGGGCCAGAGCAGGATGTCATCCACGCTCACGGTGTACGCCTCAGCAAGGCTTTCCAGGGTATCGCCCTCTTCCCATACGTGGAGCACGCCATCCACCGGCGGGATGAGCAGGACCTGCCCCACGCTCAGGCTGTTGGGACCGTTCTGCATCAGTTCATCGTTCGCCCACATCAGCGAACCGGACTTGATATGGTAGTACTCGGCGATGCTGGAGACCGTATCGCCCCGCTCGACGGTGTACTCGATCACATCGTAGCGCAGGGTCTCGTCGAAGGAGGTATCCAGGGCGACAAAACGAACGATGGCTTCGGTGCTGTCAATGAGCGGGATGACCCCCGGCAGGGTGACAGGACCTCCCGTACCCACCGTGGGGGTCTCCAGCGCGCCCGGTCCGGCATTGACCGGGTAGATGCGCAGGAAGGTGAATCCCAGCAGGGAGATGACGATCAGCGCGGTCACACCCCAACTGACGCCGTTGAAAAGGCGCGGTGAAGCGGTCAGTTTCTGCAGGAATTTCATATGCCGTCCGTGAGTGTCTCCAGGAATTCCTGGTTATTGCGGGTCTTGGAAACCCGCTGGAGCAGCGCCTCGGTGGCAACCGACGGATCCATGCCCGCGCCTTGCGGCGGCGAGGAGATCATCTGGATGTACATCCGGCGCATGGTCCACACCCGTTGGAGGATATCCGGACCCAGCAGCAAGTCTTCACGGCGGGTGGAGGAGCGTT
>JBFYSG010000274.1:0-8693 GCA_041301835.1 Chloroflexota bacterium
GTGATCTATCTGGTCATCAATATCTTCAAGATTGGCGGAGATGACTTCATTTTCTCCATGGAAAACAGCCTGAGCGCTGCCCTGGGGGTCATCGTCGCGCTGTTCTCCATTACAGTCTGGCGCAACGTGGGTGTGCATGTGCCGTCCCGGCGCCTGTGGGCAGGCTTGATCGCCGGCTGGTCGCTGTGGGCGCTTGCCGAGGTGTCCTGGTCAGTAGCCTCGATCCTGGGTCAGGAGATACCCTATCCTTCCCTGGCAGACCTGTTCTGGGTGCTCGGTTATATCCCGGTCGGGTTTGGCTTGATCGTCCGCATCCGGTCACTGCACACCCGGATGAACTGGCGCCAGTGGCTGATCCTGGCAGCCCTCTCCCTGGGGATACTCGGGCTGACCATCCCCTTTATTTTCATCCCGATCCTGCTGGATTTTGATCCCAGGCACCTGTTGGAGAGCCTGCTGTATGTGCTCTACCCGCTGCTGGACCTGTTCCTGATGCTCCTGATCCTGAGGCTGCTCTTTGCCGTTGAAACCGGGGGGCACAGGTTTGGCTGGCAACTGCTGACCAGCGGTTTCTTATTGATGAGCTTCTCCGACCTCATGTTCACTTATGCCGACTGGAATGGGCTCTATTACCCGGATCTGAAGGCGACACTGCTCAGCCGCCTGTTCGTCGATGCCACCTATGCCGCCTCCTTCCTGGTGTGGTTCGCAGGTTTATACACCCTGCGCCTGCTGATGCGCGCCCCGGAGCCTGTCCAAGCCATCCTGCCGCCAAAACAACTGCCCAATTACGGGCATGTCCTGCTCACCACCGACAGGGAGGATCGGATCCTCAGCGCCAGCCCCAATGCGAATTACCTGTTCAAGGATGAAGCCATCAAAGGGAAAGCGCTGGCAGACATCCTGGCAATCCCTGAAAAAGACAGCCAGGCGATCCTGGCTAGGCTGCGCAGCGAAGGCAGAGTGGCTGACCTGCTGATCAGCGTGCGCAGCCCGGATGCCAGTCCCAAGGGTACCCGCCTGTGCGGGCTGGCTGTCCGGGATGCACAAAAAGAGTACCAGGGCGGCAACCTGCTGCTGCGCATTCCGGTGGATCAGGAGTATTACGATTATCCCCTCAGCCAGGAATCCAGGGACATGGTCTGGTACATCCTGGAAAAGAGCGGCAGCAATTACACCGCCGAGATCGGGCTCTTCCTGCTGGATTACCACCTTATCTACCTGAGGACCCTGTTCCAGATGGCGTCACGCCAGGGTGGGATGGTGATGACCCAATCGCTGCTCAAGGAATTGAAGGAGAGCGCCGCCAGGAATCAATGGAAGTTGCTTTTTAATGAGGAAACCGGTGTGCAGAAGACGCAGTATCCGCTGGGCGTGCTGCGCGAGGCGCTGCCGGTCCTGCTCCAGACCGCCAAAGCGTTCGTCACCCGCCTCACGGATGCGAACACGGTGGAAACCCGCATGCGGGATGTGGATGCCCAGCTGGATGGATCCCTGCACGCGGATGTGCAGCGTTACCTGAGACCCGAGCAGGCACCCCAGACATGATCCGCGCGCCGGGGGCGCGTTGGAGACGGATGGCTTAATTAAATAACCGCCCCGGCAACCTTGCGGGGCGGTGATCATTCACGGGGAGGTTCAGGCGTACAACTGCTGGCGGATCTGCACGACCTGGCGGCGGACCTTGTCGTCGCGCTCGAGCAGGTCGGCGACCTTCTCACAGGCATACATGACGGTGGTATGGTCGCGCCCGCCCAGCGCCTGCCCGATCTGCGGCAGCGAGAGGTTGGTCTCGCGCATCAGGTACATGGCGATCTGGCGCGGCAGGGCAACATCATGGGTGCGCTCCGCCGACAGCAGGCGGTCCACCGGCAGGTTGAAACTGCGGGCGACGACATCGACGACCTCGGCAGGCTTCACGTCGCCGCGCTGGGGCAGCAGGTCCGCCAGGGCGACATCCGCCAGCTGGGTGGTGAGCGCCATGCCGCTTAATTCCGAGAAGGCTACGATGCGGTTGAGGGCGCCTTCCAGTTCGCGGATGTTGGACTGCACGCGCTGGGCAATGAACTCCATGATCTCCGGCGGCACGCGCCGCCCCAGGCGTTCGGACTTGGAGCGCAGGATGGCAAGGCGCGTCTCGAAATCGGGCAGTTGGATGTCGGCGGTGAGACCCCACTCGAAGCGTGAGCGCAGGCGCTCCTCGAGCGTGACCAGCGATTTGGGCGGACGGTCGGAGGAAACGATGACCTGCTTGTTCTGCCCATGCAGCGTGTTGAAGGTGTGGAAGAATTCCTCCTGCGTGGATTCCTTGCCGGCGATGAACTGGATGTCATCGATCAGGAGCACATCCGCGGAGCGATACTTTTCACGGAATGCCGGCGTGGTGTGCGTGCGGATGGCATTGACCAGGTCGTTGGTGAATTCCTCGGAGGAGACATACAGCACAGCCAGCCCGCGCTCGTGGCAGGCATTGCCGATGGCATGCAGCAGGTGGGTCTTGCCGAGCCCGACGCCGCCATACAGGAAGAGCGGGTTGTACGCCGTCGCCGGGTGTTCGGCGACAGCCTGGGAGGCGGCATGCGCCAGGCGGTTGTTGGGACCGACGACGAAATTCTCGAAGGTGTAGCGGGTGTTGAGGCTGGCGCTCTTCTGCAGGCGCGGGCTGGGTAACGGCTCGGCCTCCGCTTCGATCCCGGCGGCGGGTTCCGGGTCCGCTTCCGGCTGACCGCTGCCCGCGCCGTGGACCACGAAGCGCAGGTCCACATCCCGGTTCATGATGCCCACCAGCATGCGCGTGGCTGTGCTGGAGAGACGGTTTTCCAACCAATCGCGGGCGTAGGCATTACCCACGCCGATGGTGAATAAACCGTCTTCGTAAGCGACCAGGTTGGTGTCGCGCACCCAGGTGTCAAAAGATGCCTTGGGCATCTCCATCTGGAGCTGGCCTAAAGCCGACTGCCAGGCATGTACGGCGTCCATCTTCTCCTCCAAAAGTGCGAAGTGCCGGTTCCAGGTACGGGGACAGAAACCCGCTGTGCCCACAGCGGGAACCGAATAAATATAATGATTTGTACCTTTAACCTAACGGGGAGGGCTGCTGCCCCTTCTTCACGCTACAAGCATTCTAGCAGAAAGGAGGCAGAATTACCATACGCTAAACCTACGCCAGGTTAAAAACATATGAATCTTTAAGAGAGGCGAACCTTAAAACGAGTCAAACCTAGAACCCGTGTTCTAAGGTCGCCCGGAGCCGTCACAAGCCGCCACCGCCTGTGGTACTGCCTGCGGGTGCCCCCACATCTGGGGGCAGGAAAAATCCACTTGCGGGGCTACTTCCTGAGAGCACATGAATCTTAACGAATGGGTTTTTAAATTTCGTTCAAGCCTGATTTTGTGAAACATCGTTTTTATTGTTTCGTTGCGCGCCCGGCGCCGATTCAGTCCCCATTCGGCGAAACAGTGCGCGGCACCCATGCAAGGATGGTCGTTCCCTCGCCCGGCGCGCTGGTGATATCCAGGTCGCCGCCCACCGCGGTGACGCGCGACTGCATGTTGGCAAGCCCGTGACCCACCGTGTGGCTCACCGCCTCCATGTCAAAGCCCCGCCCATCGTCGGTGATCTCGAGCAGCACCCGGTCGATGGTGGTCCACAGGTCGATCGAGACCTTGCGGGCTCCGGCATGCTTGGCGATGTTCGCCAGGGCTTCCTGGCAGATGTGGAAGACCGCCTTGGCATTGGTTTGCGGCAGGTCATTCAGGAATTCGCTCTTGGGTCCCGCCAGCACGACATCCAATTTGGCATTCTGGCGGAACTCCGCCGCCAGCCGGTTCAGCCCATCCACCAGGCTCTCGCCGTGCAGTTGGCGCGGGCGCAGGTCCAGGATGTAGTTGCGGATATCGCGGATGGTGTGGTTGAGGTCTTCCATGGCGTTCGTCAGGCGTTCCTCGGCGGCACCCGGATTTTCACGCAGCACGGTGCGGGCGTTCTCCAGCGAGAGTCCCACGCCGAAGATCGACTGGATGACGCCGTCGTGCAGGTCCATGCCGATGCGGTCGCGTTCTTCCAGCACCGCCAGCCGCCGGGCGTTGTAATGCAGGCGGGCGTTCTCGATGGCGGTCCCGGCGCCCGAGCCGACCGAAACGAGCAATTGCACTTCGTAGTGTGAGAATGCCTTGCGGTTGCGGGTCGCCAGGGTCAGCACGCCAACCACCGCGCCGCGCGCCGTGAGCGGGATGCAGGCGATCTGCTTGAAGCCGGCATCCATGACCGCCTTGCGCACCGCGGGGTCATCGCGCTGCAGGTGGCTGCTGATGACCGGGGTGCGCGTCTCCGCTGTCTTGCCGATCATGCCCTCGCCCAGGTTGAAACGGTTGCGCGTCCAGAAGGCTTCGGCGGCTTCGCCGCGGTGCAGGGTCAGGCGCAGGGTCTCACCGTCCTCGCCCATCAGGAAAATCTCGCCCGCCTCGACCTTGAAGTGCGCCATCAGCAGGGCAAGGGTCTTGTTGAGGATCTCGTCAAGTTCGAGCGAGGAGCCCATCGCCGAGCCGACCTGGTTGAGCAGAGCCAGTTCGTCATTGCGGCGCGTCAGTTCGTGGTCATGCTCCTCCAGGCGCTCATACAGGGACACGTTCTGGATGGCAACGCCGGCATACGAGGCGAGCATTTCGATGATCATCTCGTCATCAGGGGTGAATTCCGGCGCCCCCTGCTTCTCGGTCAGGTAGATCTGCCCCAACTGCCGCCCGCCGAGTCGGATGGGTACGCCCAGCATGGAGTGCATCTCGGCATGACCGCTGGGGAAACCGGCGCGGCGCGGGTCGGCGGCGATCTCGGGGATGCGGATGTTGCCATCCTCGCCGTGCATCAGCGCGCCGATCAGCCCATGCCCGCGCGGCGGGTGGGGTATGCGCTTGATCTCCTCCAGGGTCATGCCGACCGTGATGAACTGCTTGAGTTTCCCCTGCTCGTCCAGCACCCCCACGGCGGCGTAGCGCGCCCCAGCCTGCTCGCAGGCGATGGCGGCAATGCGTTCGAGCAGTGTTTCCAGCGAACTGTTGCGGACAAGTTCCAGACTTGCCCGGTGCAGGGCGATCAGCCTCTCCTGCAGTTCTTCACGCGTCAACAACATGGGGATGCTCCGGATTAATTCTACTCGAAATGTCCGAATACGCCAAGTTTGATAGGTTTTGCCAGATGCAGGGTATACAATTGTGCCATGTCCACCTCCCGCATCCCATCATTCTACAACCTTCCGCTGGACGAACGCGCCCAAAAACTGGCTGAAGCGGCGGGACTCAGCCTCGAAGAACTCGCCGGGCTGCATGCCGCCGGTCTCAGCGCCGAGGGCGCCGATCACATGGTGGAAAATGCAGTCGGCACGTTCGCCCTGCCGCTCGGCATCGGCTTGAACTTCGTGGTGGATGGGCGCGAGGTGCTGGTGCCGATGGCGATCGAGGAGCCCTCGGTCATCGCCGGGGCTTCCTTCATGGCGAAACTGGCGCGCGCCGGGGGCGGCTTCCGCACCACCAGCAGCGAGCCGTTGATGATCGGGCAGATGCAGGTGCTGGAGGTGAAAGACCTGCAAGCCAGCCGGACGGCGCTGTTGGCGCACAAAGCCGACCTGCTGGCGCTGGCAGACGACATCGACCCGCTGCTCAAGAAACTGGGCGGCGGGGCGCGCGACCTGGAAGTGCGCCTGATCGACGATTCGCCCATCGGCGCGTTCCTGGTGGTGCATCTCATCTATGATGTCCGCGACGCCATGGGCGCCAATGCGGTCAATACCGCCTGCGAGCGCCTGGCGCCGCAGGTGGAGAAGATCAGCGGCGGGCGCGTCCACCTGCGCATCCTCTCCAACCTGGCAGACCGGCGGCTGACGCGGGCGGAATGCACCATCCCGGCGGCTGAACTGGCATTCGGCGATTTCTCCGGCGAGCGCGTGCGCGACGGCATCCTTGAAGCCTGGGCGTTCGCCGCGGCAGACCCCTACCGCGCCGCCACCCACAACAAGGGCATCATGAACGGCGTGGACGCGGTGGTCATCGCCACCGGCAACGACTGGCGTGCCATCGAAGCCGGCGCGCATGCCTACGCGGCGCGCGGCGGGCGCTACACCAGCCTGTCCACCTGGGCCAGGGATGAGCAGGGCAACCTGACCGGATGGCTGGAAATGCCCATGGCGGTCGGCATCGTCGGCGGAGCCACCAAGGTGCACCCCGGCGCCAAAGCCGGGTTAAAATTGATGGGCGTGCAGCGTGCCGCCGACCTGGCAGGGATCATCGTATCGGTCGGGCTGGCGCAGAACCTGGCAGCCTTGCGCGCCCTGGCGACGGAGGGCATCCAGCGCGGTCACATGACCCTGCATGCCCGCCAGGTTGCCGCCGCCGCCGGCGCCAGCGGTGAGCAGATCGAAAGGATCGCCGCGCAGATGGTGGCGGAGAAGACCATCCGCATCGACCGCGCCGAAGAGATCCTGAATGGATTAAAGAGTGCCGGGTAAATATCCGAATCTAAACCGTGATCTTTTTCCTTGCCCGTTGCCTGCTTTAGTTCAGACATTCATGCAAGAAGCAGTAAAATAAGCCGTGGAGCATCCGCTCCCAGGAGATAAGCCTATGACTGCGAACCATGCACCGCTGAAACCATCCCGCCCGGTCGGCATTGTCGGCTACGGCGCCTATGTGCCGCGCTACCGCCTGCCTGCCCGCGAGGTTGCCCGCATCTGGGTGGGCGGACGCGCCACCGGGCTGCCGATCAAGGAGAAGGCGGTGCCCGGGTTGGACGAGGACGTCATCACCATGTCGCTCGAAGCGGTGCGCAACGCCATGCAGCGTGCCGGGGTGGACCCGGCGGAGATCCGCGCCGTGTGGATCGGCTCGGAATCGCACCCCTATGCGGTCAAGCCGACCTCCACCATCCTGGCGGAAGCGATCGGCGCTGCGCCGCACGTGCAGGCGGCGGACATGGAATTCGCCTGCAAAGCCGGTACCGAGGCAATGGTCATGGCGATGGGGCTGGTCGGGTCGGGCATGGCGCACTATGCCGTGGCGGGCGGTTTGGATACCGCCCAGGGTAAACCCGGTGACGCCCTCGAATACACCGCCGCGGCGGGCGGGGCAGCCTTCGTCATCGGTCCCGCCGAGGAGAGCCTGGCGGTCATCAACGCCTCATATTCCTATGTCACCGACACACCGGATTTCTGGCGGCGCGAATACCAGCATTACCCCGAGCACGGCAACCGCTTCACGGGTGAGCCGGCTTACTTCAAGCACGTCGTGGCGGCGGGCAGGATCCTGATGGAGGCGCTGGGCACCAGCGCCAAAGACTACCAGTGGGCCATCTTCCACCAACCCAACACCAAGTTCCCGCAGCGCGCCGCCTCGCTGCTGGGTTTCACCCCCGAGCAGATCGCGCCCGGGCTGCTCTCCCCGAAGATCGGCAACACCTACGCCGGCGCGGCGATCATCGGCTTGACCGCCACGCTGGATATCGCCAAGCCCGGGGACCGCATCCTGATGGTCTCCTTCGGTTCCGGGGCAGGCTCCGACGCCTTCGACCTCACCGTGACCGATCAACTGCCCGGGCGGCGCGACAAGGCGCCCAGCACCCAGGCGTACATCGACCGGCGCACCGAGATCGACTATGCCATGTATGCCCGCCTGCGCGGCAAGATCGCGATGAAATGATGCCGACCAACAGGAAAAGCAAAGCCAAACCGGAAAAGGATGCCGTCCTCGTGGCGGGCATCGGGCAGACCCCGGTCGGTGAGCACTGGGATGTCTCGCTGCGCGACCTGGGCGTGCGAGCCATGCGGGCAGCGCTGCAGGATGCCGGCGGGATGCGCCCGCAGGTGCTCTACGCCGCCAACACCCTGGCGCCCAACCTCTCCGGGCAGGCGCACCTCGCCGCCCTGTTGGCAGATCACGCCGGGCTGGTGGGCATCGAAGCCTCCACGCTGGAAGCGGGCGGCGCCTCGGGCGGCGCGGCGCTGCGCCAGGCGGTGCTGGCGATCGAGAGCGGGCTGGCAGAGGCGGTGCTGGTGGTCGGCGTGGAAAAGTACACCGATTCCAACGGCATGGCGACCCCCACTGCCGCCGCGACCACCACCGACAGTGAGTACGAGGCGGTGCACGGTGTCACGCCCGCCGCCCAGGCAGCCCTGCTGGCGCGCCGCTACCTGCACGAATACAACCTGCCTCCAGATGGGCTGGCGGGTTTTGCGCTGACGAGCCACCGCCACGCGGCTGGCAACCCGAACGCCATGTACCGCAAGCCGATCTCGCTGGAGACCTACCAGCAGGCGGAGATGGTCTGCGAACCGCTCAACCTGTACGATATTGCCCCCGAGGCGGACGGCGCCGCGGCTGTGCTGCTGGTACGCGCCAGCCTGCTGCCCTCCGACCATCCCCACGCGCGCGTGCGCATCGCAGCGTCAGCCTCCGCCGGGGATGCGCTCGGGCTGCATGACCGCCCCGATCCGCTCTTCTTCGAGGCGGTGCGCGCCTCGACCGAAGCCGCCCTGGAGAAAGCCGGGCGCAGGCGCGAAGAGATGGACCTGTTCGAGTATTATGACGCCTTTTCCATCTTCGCCAGCCTTGTCCTGGAAGCCGCCGGTTACGCCGCCCGCGGCGCAGGCTGGATGCTGGCGCGGGATGAAGCCATCGCCCTGACCGGGCAGATACCCTGCGCCACC
>JBFYSG010000275.1:0-3070 GCA_041301835.1 Chloroflexota bacterium
CCGCAGGATGCCATCCGCAGTGAGACGGGCACGCGTGCAGGTGGCACAGAAGGGGTTGCTGATCGATGAGATGAACCCAATATCCCCTTTGGCTCCGGGGAGGCGGTACAGCCGTGCTTCGCCATCAAGTTTACCACCGTTCAAAGGTACCAGTTCTCCCAGACCTGCCTGAACGCGGGCGATCATCTCTGACGTGGGCACCATCTGACCGGTCTGCAGGTCGGAATCGCCGCCGAAAGGCATCATCTCGATGAAGCGCAGCTGCCAGGGATGGCTGAGGGTCAGGCGAGCCAGGTCGACCACATCCTCTTCGTTGTAGCCGCGCACGATGACAGCGTTGATCTTGACCGGCGCCAGCCCTGCCTTTTCCGCTGCCAGGATGCCTTCCCATACCTCTTCGATATCCCCCCGGCGGGTCAGGCGGTTGAATTTCGCCGGGTTGAGCGTATCCAGGCTGACATTGACGCGTTTCAGCCCGGCTGCCGCCAGCGGAGCCGCCAGCCTGGAGAGCAGGATGCCGTTGGTCGTCATGGTGACATGGCGGATGCCCGGCGTGGAGGCAATTTCCCGGACGAGTTCCACCACGTGCTGGCGGATGGTCGGTTCGCCGCCTGTCAGACGGATCTTATCGAATCCCAGCCTGGCGAACAGGCGTGCCAGCAGCAGGACCTCATCATCCTGCAACATTTCTGCCGTGGGGCGGAAGGTCTTGTCCTCCGGCATGCAGTAGATGCAGCGCAGGTTGCAGTTGTCGGTCAATGAGATGCGCAGATAGTGTATGTTCCGTCCAAAGCGGTCGTATGCCATGCTTCCTCTTGCCTACCAATAATCCAAGTCATTATAACAAACTAATCTTACCCACCAGCAGGGCTAGAGTTTGACCTGTAACAGGATCCCGGCACATGCCAGCGGGTATTCGATCCCGCCGTCCGAATCGTCCAGGTCCCACCATGCCGAAAGCAGGCAATGGCAGACCGCCCAGGCGTGGATGAGCCTGGCATCCCGTTCCAGAACCCGGGCAAAGATGCGGATGCGTTCTTCAGCGACCTGGACGGGGTTGGGAAGGCGCAGGTAGGCATCCCAGGGATTGATCAGGAAGGGTGCCGGCTCGTATTCCGCCGCGCCGATGACGCCCTTGGGATCGATCACCAACCAGCCGCGCCCGGAGCTCAGGATATTGAAGTGGTGGCAATCACCGTGCAGCAGCACCGGCTGCCGGCATTCTGCCTGCAGTTCTGGCAGAAGCGTCTCGACCATGCCCACCAGCCGTTCGGGGAAGGGACCGGTGCCGCCGTGGAAGCGCGGGCGCAGTCCTTTCAGCCCGTCGAACCATCCCTGCAGGTCGAGCAAGTCCTCCGCCAGGGGGGCAGGTTTCCACAGGCGCTTCATCAAGCCGGCGGCTAGTTCAGTCTGCTCCGCCTGGGTGCCGTACTCGTGCAGCATCGTGCCGGGATGCAGGCGCTCGACCAGCAGCATACCCCGGGCGGCATCGGCTTCGTACAAGCAGCAGGCGCCCTCGCCGGCATAGATCTGCAGGGCGCTGATCTCGCTGGTCAGTTCGCGGTTGGGGACTCCGATCTTGAGGATGCAGTCGGTTCCGTCCACCCGCCGTGCGGGAGCGACAAAATTGTAGGAGAGATTGGGGACTGCCTCATCCACCTGCAGGTGCCAGCGATCGGCAGCCTCACGGACCAGGTCCGGCAGTCGCGCGAGCCAACTGGCTCCCTCGGGGAAAGCATTGGCGATGCGGGTGCGGAATTCTACAGGCAGGTCCATGCCAGGATGATACCAAAGGATGGCTTGACTTGCCACCACAGACTCATCATAATGGAATGGATGGGCTTTCAAAAGGAGGATGAGATGAAACGATCAGGCTGGTCTTTGCACCTGCTCATGACGGGTCTGGTGCTGATCCTGCTGGCAGCCGCGGCTGTGCCTTCCGCACCTGCGCTTGCCTTGACCGAATTTCCCCAAGGGAATGCCTGGGGACGGGCAACGCCAGCCGTGATCTGGTGCAACGACCCGACATCCACGGTGAAATTCGAAGTGCACATCACCGGGCGCACGGATGTCGCCCGCGTCTGGTTGACCGACCTGGGGACGGATGAAGAAGAAGAACGGGCTGAACTCTACGACGACGGGACGCACGGCGATCAAACCGCCGGAGATAACCTCTTCACCCTGGCAGATGTGGTCGTGCCCTGCAGCCCGGATTTCATCCTGAGCCGGGGCGGGACCAACCAGTTGCACTTCATGCTGCGGGTGGAATTGGATGACGGCAGCTATACCGGCAACAACTATGGCACCGCCGCGGTCGGCATGGTGCATACTGATTACAGGCATGTCTTCTCGGTGCAGACGCTGGGAGAGGGGCTGAGCGCCACGGCATATGCCTTCTTCATCGAAGACCGCCTGTACGAGGTCATGGATGGGTACCCGGTGGCGGATATCCGGTGCGGAAAAGGCAACTACGAAGCCTTCCGGAAACTGTACAGCGTGCTGCCGGATGTCTTTGATTTTGCCATGGTCGTACCCGGCACGCAGCTGCTGCGCCGGGGCGACTACGGGGAAAATGTACCCTACGATGTGCTGGTCACCAATGAGGTCGAGCATATTGGCATGTCGATCATGGATAACAGCGCCCTTTTCGGCTCCGCCGGCCGGTTAAAGAGCGCCATCTACCACTCTTTCGGGTCCCTGGCTATCTTCGACCACGAGGTCGGGCACACTTGGGGCATGGCGATCGGTCAGTCGCTGGGTCTGATCAACGAGGATTGGGATGTGGACCAGGGTCACTGGGATGAGATGACCGACATCCAGGGTCAGATGGGCGCCTACTTCTTCGATAACAGCGGCGCCATCGGGCATTTTGCCGATAACGGCGATGGCACCTGGCGCTTGATCGCCAATCTGGAAGTGGAACCCTATTCACCGCTGGAACTGTACGTAATGGGCTTGATCCCGCCCGAGGAAGTGCCCGACATCCACATCCTGAGCAAGCCCGATACGACCGACCTGGCACGCATCAGCGCCACAGCGCGCACGGTGACGATGGACCAGATCATTGCTG
>JBFYSG010000276.1:0-11008 GCA_041301835.1 Chloroflexota bacterium
GCGCAGCAGCACGAGCAGCACCAGCGTGCCGCCCGTGAAGTAGAGCAGCAGGCGGTTGGCGACATCCGGGTTCACCTGGGCAAGGTTCACCGCCAGGTAGGAGAGAATGGCATACAGGCACAGCAGGACTCCGTGCAGGGGCAGGGCTGCCAGTGATTTGAAGCCTTTCCACAGGGTCGCGGGCATCTTCATCGCTTCATCCGCTCCGGCGGGTCAATCGCCCCCGCAGGGATTGGGAAATTCCTCGAACTCATAGATGTTGGGCACCGGCGAGTAATAACTGGTATCCGGTAGAAGATCATACGCCGCGCCGAAGTATTCATTGAAGATCAGGCGAAAGGTATTGACCGGCGAGATGGTCGGGTAGAGCATCCCGGTTCCGTCGGGGAGATATAAGGCGTTCAGGACCATGAACTTGCCGGTACCGCTCTGCAGCCAGGGGGCATGGTCGCCCTGCAGGATGATGATCGGCGGGCTGGCGGATTCCGCCAGCAGGGTTCGCACCGCGCCCTCCACCTGGGTGGTGATGTATTCCACCTGGTTCCGGTAACCCTGTGTGTACGAAGCAAAAGTATAGCGTTGATCTTCATTAAGGAATGGAGCCGGGTCGGTGAAGGATCCGTCCGGGGCATACACGAAAGGCGGGTGCGGGGGCAGGATGTGGATGAAGACGAACTTGGGACCCGGCATGTGCGCCAGGTCATCCATCTCATCCAGGATGAAACGGGTGCGCTCGCGAAAATGCTGACCCTCCAACTCGGCGAGGTTGATGATGCCGGATTCTTCAAGGTGGCGCGCCGGGGTGGTGCGCAGCAGTAAAACCTCGAAACCGGTCATCGACAACCAGAATGAATGCGGAGCCAGGTAGACACCCGAACCATCCACCTCGCTCCAGGCAAATCCGGTGGAAAAGGCGACCGAAGTGTACCCGGCTTGCTCCAGCATCAGGCGGACGGTACTGTCGCTGATGGATGCCCACAGCGTGCGCCTGCTCTGGCTGGGTGGCTGGAATGCCGCGCTCAGGTCCTGCAGATATGCCATGTTCAGCGAGGAAGCCATCGACACGTCGGTGCGGTTGTAGTTGCTCTGGGCACAGTCCGCCACGTAGAAACCCATCTCCTCCAGGCTGCCCAGGAAGGCGCTGTTGTCATAGCCGAAGGCACGCTGCAGCAGGTCGGAACGCCCGTACGAGTCGATGATGATGTAATAGATATCAGGCGGCGTCTCCCCTGCCGGGATGGTCAGCGCCTGGAACGGGGCAAATTCGACTGCGGGCTCATCACCGCTGGCAGGCAGCGAATACCAGCCGATCTGCAGCAGGACCACGATCACCAGCCCCAAAGTGACGACATTCAAGCCCGGGGCAGCCCGGTCAAAGTGGGTGGCGCCGCGCCCCGCCCAGAGCAGCATGGCGGCAGCGATCGCGCTCCACAGCACCGCCAGCCCGGGATCCAATACCAGGTAAGGGTATTTTTCCTGTAAAAGGTCGAAGACGTGACCGTAGGAAAAGAACAGGATCAGCAGCGCCGCGCTGGCAGCTGCCGCCCGGTGCCATGCACGGTAGACCAGGCGGAACAACAGCATCAACAGCAGGGCGATGGTCAGCGAGACCAGGATGGCGCGCAAAGCGCCTGCCAGGCGCACCTCGGCGATATTGTGAAGCAGCAGAGCCAGCGCAGGGTAGGCTGCCGCGAAGAACGGGTAGGCAGGCAGGCGCAAGGCTTTCCGCCCGCCGGTCTTGAGCGCGGCGCGCCAGGAGGTGGCTGCTATTTTCCGCTGCACGGGTTCAGCACCTCCGTCAAGTTGAAGGGATCGTCGGGCGTGGAGAAATAACTCCGCTCGTCGAGCATCTCAAGGTCGGCGCCGAAATAAAGGTTAAAGATCCGGCGGAAGGTGTTCACCGGGGTCATGGCGGGATCGAACCCATCCATGCCACCCGGCAGGTAGATGGCGTTCAGGATGCCGAGCCGGTCCGCATAGACCTCGTAGTTCCAGGGACCATGATCGCCCTGGACGATGATCACCGGCGGGGTGGCTGAATGCTCCAGGATCGCGGCGGTGATCTGCGGGATGACCTGGCTGATGTACTTCGCCTGGCGCACGTAGCCGGCGTAGTAAGTCTCGCGAGTCGAGGAGTCGTAGCCTTCGATGTACTCGCCGTTCTCGCCGATGTCGAGCGGGTCATGCGGGATGATGATATGTGCGAAGACGAATTTCGGTCCGGGCACCTCAGGCATCTGGCGCAGGTTCTCAAGCGTGAAGAGCACGCGTTCGCGGTGGGCGGAGGTGCCGGCATCCGGCATTTTCTGCAGGTTCAGGTCGTACAGCGATTTCAGCACCGAGGTTTCCACCAGCAGGGCTTCGAACTCATTCAATCCCTTCCAGCGGTCCTGGGAGAGGAAAAGGTCTGCATCCTGCCAGTTCGACCATTCATAACCGGTCTCGAAAGCGATGACCTTGTACCCGAGCTGCTCCAGCGTCAGGCGGGTGATGCTGCCCTTCAGGTACAGCGGGATGCGCTCATCGTCATTTCCGGCAGTGAAAGCGGGATCAATGGCATCCAGGTAATTCATGTTCAACGAGGAGGTCAGCGAGAGGGCGGTGAAGGCGTAATTGGATTGACTGCAGTCAGCAACGTAGAAACCCTGGTCACGCAGTTCATCCAGGAAGACCGTATTATCGTATGCCATCAGGTCCTGGAGCACACCCGTGTTCCCGTAAGCATCCAGGATGATGTAGTAGATATCCGGCGGTGTCTGCCCGTCGGGCAGGGATAGACCGCTCAGCACGACCGGCTCGTAGGCTGATTCCGCCTGGCGTGAGTGGGAAAAATGGACGCCCAGGTTGTAGAGCGGGAATGCCAGGGCGATGACGGCAAAGATGTTCAGGGCGGGCGTCCAGCGCACGGGCTGTGCCTTGCGGCGCCCCGCCAGCCACAATACCAGCGCGGTCAGCAGCATCCATACGGGCAGCAGGATGCGATGCCTGACCAGGGGTATCAACCAGGGGATGGTTTTCAGGCTGGGATAAAGATGCCCGTAGGAGAAGAATGCCAGCATCAGGATGGTCGTCAGCACGGCGGCGCGGTACCAGTCCTTGAAGATCAGGCGCAGCAGCACCAGCAGTACCCCCGCCGCGCCGAGCGAGGCAAGCAGCGGACGCCAGAGGGCGGCGCTCCGGACTTCGGTCACATTGGTGGCATACAGCGCCACCACCGGGTAGATCCCCAGCAGCAGGGCATACCAGGGGAAGGATCTCAAACGCAAGGATCTAGGCTTCATGGTCCAACCCTTCCTTGTGATGGCGCTGCAGGAAATCGGCGATGGCGAAATCAAGTTCCTCGTCGATATCCCAGGCTTCCGCGGGGTCGATCGCGAACATCAGCGGGCGCTCCCCCAGGCGGTTGCGCCGCCGCACCAGGTTCTCGCGTGTGAAGATGTAGATGCAGGAGTTTTCCTCGAAAACCGGGGGCAGGTCCTGGGTCTGGAGCAGCACCGCCGGGTCGTGATTGAGAGCATGTCCATGCTGGTCATACAGGCGCGTCTGCAGGCGGGTCACCGAGAACAGGGAATCGTGTGCCGGGTAATCCGCCAGGAGTGCCTGGATGGCACGCGCCAGGGTGGCGGGACGCAGCAGCGGGTTGGTGCTGTGGGTCTGGAGGTAGAAATCCGCCTCCACCTGCGCGCTGTCGTGCAGCAGGATCTCGTTCATCGGGATGTCATCGGCGCACAAGTGCGCCGGGCGCTCGATCACCTGCACCGCAGGGAAATCGCGCCGCAGCCCCTCCATCACCGGCGGGGAGTCGGTATCCACCAGCAGATTGGTGATCTCTTTGACCGCCAGCAGGCTCTCGATGATGTGCTGGTAGAGCGGCTTGCCCGCCAGCAGGCGGTAGTTCTTGCCGGGAACACGCTGACTGTGGTGGCGCATGGGGACGAGGGCGGCAATTCGGGTCATGGCTTCACTCATTATACCTAATCGGGTCAACATCCCTTTTGGCAGGCGCTGACCGCTCCCAACCGACGTGGTAATAGAAGGTCTGACGCAAGCCCGGGGTGAGCAGGCTGGAATGGCGGTAACCCCGGTACGTACCCCAGAACTGTGCCGTGCGGAACCAGAAGATGCTGGGGAAACTGGACCAGAGGACCCGCTTGCGGGCGGCGTGCAGCAGGTCGAATCCGATGCTCGAGACGGTGCTGCGCAGGAAGTCGTACAGGTTGAAATGCGCCTCGGGATAGATCTGTTTGAACGCCATGGCTTCGCGCCGGTAGCGGTTGAGCACCGCCCGCGGCGTCTCCTCGTGCACATGGGTCACTTCCGCCTCGGCGCTGTAGGCGATCGCGTATCCCTGGTCGAAGAACCATTTTGCCCAGGCAAGGTCTTCCAGCCCGGTCAGGGTTTCATCGTAGGGGTGCATCACCCAGGCGGAGCGGCGGATGGCGGCGTTGGCATTGTTGCAGAAGGGATGCCCCTGCCGGGCACAGGATTGCTCCGGGTACCAGCGGGCAAACACCTGGTGTTCCGAGAAGCGCGAACGCGGGGCACCGCGCTGCTTGCCGTAACTGAGCACCACCTGCGGGTCATCGAAGGGGGCAAGCAGTCTTTCCAGCCAATCCGGGTAGATCGGGTACACGTGCGCGCTGGCGATGGCAACCAGGCTGCCCGTGGCGGCAGACAACCCCAGGTTGAGCGAGCGTCCGAAGGTGAATTCCTGCGGGGCGATGCGCACCACCTGCGCCCCGTATTGGGCGGCGATCTCAGGCGTCGCGTCGGTCGAACCCGAATCCACCAGGATGATCTCGATCTCCTGGCGCGTCTGGCGGCGCACCCCCTCCAGCAGCCGCCCGAGGTGGCGCGCCTCGTTGTAGGCGCGGACGACCAGCGATAGTTCAGACATCCAGTTCAAACCGCTTCCCCTCCAGCACGCCGCCCAGCAGGGCACGGCAGGTGGAGGAATCCTTCAACCAGGAGAGTGGAAAGTTCTTCAGGCGCACATAGCCCACGGGCTGGCTGGGTTCGAGAAATTCGGAGAACGGCAGGGAAAAACGGTAGGTGCGGTAGTACAGGAAGCGGCGCGTGCGGCGCTGGCCTTCCGGCGGGACCTCGCTTCCACCGGCACCCAACCAGGCATGCAGGCGCGCCAGGTAGGCTGCACGCGTGGGTTCAAAGGTGACGGTGTCGAAGGCGATGAAAGGCGCCTGCCCTGCCGCGAGCACCGGCACGCCCAGCAGAGTGGCTTCCAGCCCGATGGTGGAGTTGTAGATGAGCACAAAGCGGGATGCCCGCACCAGGTCATAGGAACTGATCCGTTCCTGCGGCGGGATGAACACCAGGTTGGTCAGGCTGGCGCCGCGCCGGGCGTACCAATCTGCCACGCTCTCGCGGCTGGTTTTACCCGGGCGGGCTTCATCCGGGTGGGCGCGCAGGATGAACAGCGTGCCCGGCTGGGCGCGCACGACCTCCAGCAGTTCATCCAGCCAGGCGAACATATCCCGGAAGAGGACATTGGCATACATCTGGGTCGTATCGAATATGACGTTGGTGAAGATCGAGACCACCTGGCTGTACCCGGCTGTCTTCTGCTTCAGGTGCTCAGGCAGGTCGTTGATCTCGTTCCAGAAGCGCACACCCGCCATGCTGAAATCACCCATCCAGCGCTTCTGCAGGTCAGCCTCCAGGCGCGCCTCCTGTTCGGTGCTCAGGTCGGTCTCGGGGATGACGATGGGATAGGTGGTCGCCTGCCCCTCCACGAAATAGCCGCTCAGCGGCTGGAAGCCCGATTCATGGGTGATGACGCGGATGCCGCTCCGGCGGCAAAGCCACGCCGCCGTGGCTTCGGGGAAGTGGATGCCGTTGAACAGCACCGCCGCCTGGGGTTTGACCTGCTCAAGGCAGGCAGACCAGGCGCGCAGGATGTTCCAGGCGGAAAGCATGAACTCCCTGCACACCAGGCGGGTGGCTTCGTCATCCGCCAGCGATTGAAGCCGCATCCGCCAGCGCAGGGAGGGCAGTACCGCCGCCCCCAGCGGAAAGACTCCCGAGCCATCCGGCAGGCGGCATTCGTAGGACAGCAGTTCGTCCAGGTTGAGTCCCTGCAAGGCAGCCGCCAGGGCGGTATCCGGTTGGTGCTCGAACCAGTGCGTGACCGCGCCGGAGAATGCCGCCCGGCTCTGACGGATGCACATCCCGCAGGGCATCGGGCGCGCCGGGTCGCTCTCGTCCGTGCCGAGCACACAACGGCTCATGCCGCCGCGACAGGCGAAATGCACCACCGGCACCCCGGCAAGACGCACAGCCCAGGAAGCGACCAGAGAAAAGCCTGCATTCTGGCTCAACCCCGAGATGCGCGTGGAGGCATTGAAGAAGACCACAGGCTGGGTCCCGGCACGCGGCATGGCGCGGCGCGCCACCCGCAGGGCGGTTCGCACGAGGCGCGTCTGTTCCAAAAGGCGGGAGAGCCGGCGCTTCAATCCGGGAAGCGGCTCACGGGTTGCACGGATAGGTCACCTCGGTGAAGTCATAATAATTATCGTAGAAGGAGTAGTAACTGACATCCGGCAGAAGAGGCAACTGCCTGCCGAAATACGTGTTGAAGACCAGGCGGAAGATGTTCACCGGGGTAAGTGTGGGGTAGAGCACATCGCTCCTCCCGCCGGGCATGTATATGGAAATGAAATTCGCCAGGCGCACCTCGGTATCCAAACCGTGGTCGGATTGCAGGATGATGACCGGGGGTGTGCTGGAATTTTCGATGATCGAACGCACCATCGGCACCAACAGCGTATTCAAATACTGGATCTCGTCGGGGAATCCCGGACTTGCCGTTTCCGATACGCGGAAGTCCCCTTCGGGGCTGAAGACGAAGGGTGCATGGGGTGCCATCAGGTGGACGAAGACGAACTTGGCGCCCGGGATCTCCGGGACTTTCCCCAGCTGGTCGAGCGTGTAATGGATATACTGGGCGTGTTCCCTCTGCGGGGCTTCCAGGAAGTCACCCAACCAGGCACTACCCAGTTCATCCACGATGCGCAGGACGGTCGTGCGCAGGAACAGGATCTCGAACTCTGTCGCCGACCAAAAACCGGACATGGTTCCCAACCCGTGGGTCGTTTTCCTGAAATAGAAATCAGCATCCTGGATCTCGCTCCACCAGACTCCTGTCTCGAATGCCACCGTCTGGTAGCCCATCTCTTCGAACCACTGCCGCACCAGGCTGTGGCGGATGGGTTCGCCCAGGCTGATCCACTCTGCCTGGTCTTCAACCTCGGGCGGTGCCACCATTTCAATGTAGTTCATGTTCAAGGAGGTTGCCAGGGAGAGATCGGTCACCCCGTAATTCGATTGGGAGCAGGTCACCGTATAGAACCCCATGTCTTCCAGCGCATCCTCAAAACCGGAGATATCGAGTTGATAGTATTCCAACAGCATGTCGGCGCGGCTGTAACTATCCAGGATGATGTAATAGACATCCGGTTGATCGGTGGAGGCGGGGACCGGGGCTTGCATATCCGAGGCAGCCTCCGGCACGCTGCTGTGCGTCCGCCGGTATTCGAACAGGCCGATCTGGACGGTGGGGAGAACGAGCAGGATCACACTGATGATGTTCAGAGCACGCGTGAAACCCTCCAAGCGTCCGTTGCGCTTCCACAACCACCAGGCACCCGACCCGAAGAAAAGCAACCAGAGCGGGAAAAGGAAGCGGTGCCTGCCCAGCACCAGTCCGGACAGGCTCCAGCCCTCGATCGCATCATAGAGGTGCCCATAGGAAAAGAAGAAGATCAGGAACCAGGCACACATCAGCGAGGCTTTGTGCGCCTCACGGATGCGCCAATGGAAAGAAAAGAACACCAGGAAGGAGAAGAGGACCGCAACCAGGATGGAACGCATCCCGGCAAGGAGGGTCATTTGGCTGATGTTCACGGCTACCAGCCCGACCGCTGGATAGATCGCCAGGAGAAGTGGATAGAAGGCGCGCCATTTACTGTTCTTCATCGCTTGAGCGCCTCGCGTCAGGGTTGGCATGGATAAAGCACCTCGTTGAATATGTAGGGGTCTTCGTAGGTCGAGTAATAACTGACATCCGGCAGGAGCGGGAATTGCCCGCCCAGGTAGGTGTTGAAGACCAACCGGAAAATGTTCACGGGCGTAATGGTCGGGTAGAGCACCTGCGTCCCGCCAGCCGGGAAGTAAAAGGCGCTCAGATTCGCCATGCGGTTCTCAGGGTCCAGCCCGTGATCCGATTGAATGATGATGATCGGCGGTGTGGTCGACCCGGCGAGGATCGCCTCCGCCGCCGCCACGATGCGCTGGTTGATGTACAGCAACTCATTCCCCAGGGCAGGATCGACGATCTCCGAAACTGCGAACGCCCCCTCGGCATCGAAGATCAACCCGGTGGAATGCGGCGCCATGATGTGGACGAACACGAACTTGGGACCCGGAAGCGCGGCTGCGCCTTCCAACTGGTCGAATTCGAACATCAGGCGGTCATAGATCTCGCGGCGCGGGTTCTCGAACAGCGTATCCAGCCAGGCGGTCTTCGATTCCTCGACCACGCGCAGTATGGTGGTGCGCACGAACAGCACCTCGAAGGCAGACAGGTGCGAGAGGTCGAAGAACGAGGTCAGGATGGGCTTGTCCTGGCTGATGAAGGTGTCTGCCTGGCGGAACTCGGTGAACCAGACTCCGCTTTCGAACGAGACGGTCTGGTAGCCCAACCCCTGCAGGCGGATCAGCGTTTCGCTCTGGAAGATGCTGTCGGTGACATTGATGTCCCCGATATTCTCTGCCAGCCCTTCCAGGTAATCCATATTGAGCGATGACAGCAGCGACAGGGTGGTCATGGCATAGTTGCTCTGGCTGCAAGGGGCAACGTAGAAGCCAAGCGCTTCCAGGTCGCGGCTGAAGGCGCTGTTGTCGAAATCATGGTATTGGAGCAGCATGTCCTGGCGTGGGTAGCCATCCAGGATGATGTAATAGATGTCCGGCAGCGGCTGGCTGGAGACAGCCTGCCCGGTTGTGGCGGGTGTGATGCCTGCGACCGTGCCTGGCGGCGTGTTTGACCTGCCCAGTTCGAACGCGGCGATCTGGACGACGGGGATGGCGATCAGAACCAGCATGGTGGCATTCAGGATGCGGCTGAGTGCAGCAAATTTCCATTGGCGCGTGTAGAGCCACCACCCGCCCAGGGAAAAGAGCAGCACCCACAGCGGGAACAGGAAGCGATGCCGACCGAGCACGAAGCCGAAGGCATTCCAGCCTTCGATGGCATCATAGACATGCCCATACGAGAAGAACATGAGGAAGAACCACCCGCACAGGAGCGCGGCTTTGTGTTCATCCCTGATGCGCCAGGAAAACAGGGCGTAAACACCCAGGCAGAAAACGATCGTGAACAGGATGACACGCAGTCCTGCCGACAGGTACATCTGGCTGATGTTGAAACCGACCAACTCCAGCGCAAAGTAGATACCGAACAGAAGCGGGTAGAAGACCCTGAATATCTTCCGCATCACTTGCATCCTCCGGTCCCTGCTTTCCAGCGATCGATCATCTGTCTGCCTCGCATGGATAGAGGACCCTGTTAAAGTCACTGTACTCATCATAGGTGCCATATCCAGCGTAATAACTCATGTCCGGTAAGAGCGGGTAATCCTGTCCAAAATAGTTGTTGAATACCAGGCGGAAGATATTCACCGGTGTCAGGCTGGGGTAAAGGCTCGACCTGCCCTCACCGGGGAAGTACAGCGCCATGAAATTCGCCAGGCGACCCTCTCCCCTGCCGTGATCCGCCTGGATGATGATAATCGGCGGGATGCTGGATCTTTCGAGGATCTCCTGCATCAACGGGACCAGGCGCGTATTCAGATATTCGATCTGGTTCGGATACCCGGGCATGTCGTCTTTCGTGAAGAGCATGCCGCCATCCGGGGCGAACACGAAAGGCTCATGCGGTGAAATGAGGTGCAGGAAGACGAACTTGGGACCCTCCAGCCCGGGGACAGTCTCCAGGTTCTCCAGGGCAGCCAGGATGCGCTTTGTGTGCGGCACGGTCCCGGCATGGAAAATGGAGGCGAACCATTGACCGCCCACTTCCTCAACGACCCGCAGCGCCGTGGTTCTCAGGTAGAGGGTCTCGAATTCGGTCATCACCCGCAGGTCGGTGATGACTGCATAGGGGCTGGGATCGACCTGGAAATACACATCCGCATCGGTCCATTCGCTCCAGGTGATGCCGTTCTCGAAGGAGATGATCTCATAACCCAAACCCTCGACCATCTGCCGGACGGGGCTGTGCTTCAGCAGTTCCTCAAAGTAAAGCGGATCGCCCTTGGCTGCCAGTTCAACCGGGATGATCTGGTCGATGTAATCCATGCTGAGGGTGGAGGCAAGCGAGAGGGTTGTCACGGCATAATTGCTCTGCGAGCAGCGCGGGATGTAAAATCCCATCGCCTCCAGCTGGCTGATGAAGCCGCTGATATCGAGGTCGTAGGATTTCAGCAGGATATCATCACGCGCATATCCATCCGGGATGATGTAGTAAATATCCGGCAATGCTTTTCCGGCAGGCTGATTCAGTTGCACGGGTGCGACAGGTCCATCACTTGCAGCAGTTGGATGACCCCGCTTCCATTCATAGGAACCGATCTGAAAGACAGGTATCACCAGCAGGACCAGGCTGGCAATATTCAATGCACGGGTCACGCTGTTCAACCGCGCCCTGCTCCGAAGGATCATCCACGCCCCCAGCGCGGATACAATCAGCCAGGCATGGAACAGGAAGCGATGCCGCCCGAGCACGATGCCGAAGGCATTCCAGCCTTCAATGGCATCATAGACATGCCCATACGAGAAAAAGATGAGGAAGAACCACCCGCACAGGAGCGCGGCTTTGTGCTCATCCCTGATGCGCCAGGAAAACAGGGCGTAGATGACCAGGGAGAAGACCCCGGCGGCAAGCATCGAGCGGATCCCAGCCAATAAGGTCATCTGGCTGATGTTCACGCTC
>JBFYSG010000277.1:0-3972 GCA_041301835.1 Chloroflexota bacterium
AACAAGCAGCAACCCGGTGGGGGGCAGCCAGGCAACAACGATGAATGCCAGCCGGGGGAGAAAGGGACCGGCGGCAGGCAGGAGCCCGGTGCAGAGCACGGCTTCCACCACCTGGTAACCCGCCAGGAAGAAGAGGATGGCGGCGGTGGTGTGCAGGAGTGGTTTGCGTCCCGGTCCGCGCAGGACCCAGACAGCGGCACCGATCTCCAGGGCGGCGGTCGTTAAGGCTAGGATCGGAGAATAGTCCATTTTGGAACCTCGCAAAAGGGATCAGGGCAATCCGTAAAAGACCCTGGTTGGGCTGAGCAGCGCCATGTTTACCTGCAGATGGAGGCTGGGTATGGCCGGTGTGGTGATGCTGAGGTCATAGGCTGAGACCCAGGGGGAATGGGCAGCCTCCAATTGCCCGCCCACGGTGGCATTGCCTGCCAGGCGCAGCATGCCCTTGAACGTGAACACCCCAACCTGGAGCGTGATGGGCTGCATGATACGGTTGAGCTCGCCCGCGTCATAATCCGGCGAATCCGCGGCAGGGGGCGCGAGGTGGAAAGCAACCACTTGTTGGGTGGGCAGATAGAAATCAGGATGCTGGATGGTTCTCACCGGTGTGAGGCTGAAATCCAGGATCTGGACGTTCAAGAGATGGATGTACTCTGGCGCACCCTGTGTCCGCAGCCAGGTGCTGACGCGGGTGATGGCATTCTTGACCACGGCTTCCCCGCGGATCATGGTTTGTTGGGTGTAGATCATGACCAGGCTGGTCTTCTCGTCCGGTGCGAGTGTATACATTTTTCCTCCTGTATCCTGCCTGTCTTATACATCCTTCCATTTCACGTGGTTCAAAAAAAGCGTGTATACTCCAGCCACAATGAACACAACCAACCACTGGCAGATCGCCCAGCCCCTGACGCCCGCAGCCGATGAGAACCTGGCGGCTTTCCCGCCGACCCTGCGCCAGATCCTGTTCAACCGCGGCATAGCCACCCAGGCGGATGCCGAGGCTTACCTGCGGGCGGAATCGCTGCTTGAAAGTTCGCCTTTCCTAATGAAAGGGATGCAGGCAGGCGTGGAACGCCTGAAGGCTGCCATCCAGGGGCGCGAGCGGGTGGTGATCTACGGGGATTACGATGTGGACGGTGTGACTGCCACGGCGCTGCTGCTGCAGGTGATCCAGGCGCTGGGAGGGGATGCGCATGGCTATATCCCCAACCGGTTCGAAGAAGGTTATGGCTTGAACAAGGAGGCACTCGACCTGCTGGCGCGTGACGGGAGCAAACTGGTCATCAGTGTGGACTGCGGTATCCGCTCGCCCGAGGAGGCACGCCACGCGCGCACACTGGGGTTGGATCTGATCATCACCGATCACCACGAACCTGCCGGTGAGATGCCGGAGGCGCTGGCAATTATTAATCCCAAGCAGGCGGGCGATACCTACCCGGAAAAATACCTGGCAGGCGTGGGGATCGCCTACAAGATGGCACAAGGTCTGCTGGAAAGTCTTCAACCCGCCGGGGGAGCCTTCCAACTGGAAGATATGCTCGACCTGGTGGCGCTGGGGACAGTGGCAGACCTGGCGCCGCTGACAGGCGAGAACCGCGCCCTGGTGCGGGCGGGTCTGCGGCAGATGGGGCAGAACAAGCGCCAGGGGTTGTACTCGCTGGCGAACGTGGCGGGTGTATCGCTGGCACGTGTCAATGCCATGAACATCGGCTTCGCGCTGGGACCGCGCCTGAACGCCGCCGGAAGACTGGAATCCGCCATGGCGGCGCTGGAACTGCTCACGACCACGGAGGTGGCGACAGCAGGAAGACTGGCTCAGCAGCTGGACGAACAGAACCGTGCCCGGCAGGTGATAACGCGCAAGATCCAGGAGCAGGCTGAACTGATTGCCGCGGCGGGGGACCCGGCTGTGCCGATCCTGTTTGCGGTCGATGAAGGCTTCAACGCCGGGGTGGTTGGGCTGGCGGCGGCGCGGCTGGTGGAATCGCACTACCGCCCGGCAGTCGTCGGCGAGCGCGGCCGCGAGACGACGCGCTGCTCCTGCCGCAGCATCCCGGAATTCCACATCACCGCCGCGCTGGACGAATGCGCCGACCTGCTGGTGCGCCACGGCGGGCATGCCGCCGCGGCAGGCTTCACCGTGCGCAACGAGAACCTGGAGCCATTAATGGAACGCCTGATGGACATCGCCCGGCGCCAACTGGCAGGGCTTGACCTGCGCAAGACCCTGGTGGCTGACCTTGTCCTTCACCTGGGCGACCTGCGGGCAGACCTGTTGAAAAACCTGGAAAACCTGCAGCCCACCGGTTATGGCAATCCGGAAGCGGTCTTTGTCAGCCGGGACCTGGCGGTCAGGAGCGCCCGTACGGTTGGCGCAGAAGCCAGGCACCTGAAATTGGTCCTGGAGGATGGGCGGGTGAGTATGAATGCGATCGGCTTCCGCCTTGCCGGGCGCTTCGAGAAAATGCCGGAACGGGTCGATGCGCTGTACACCTTCGAGTTGAACGAGTACAACGGGCAGACTTCCTTCCAGATGAACCTGCGCGATATCAAGGCAGCGGGAACCCCGGATTGAGTTCATCTGGACGAGAAGGTAATAAAAAGAACAAGACCCGCTGCGGGTCCTGTTCCTTGGTGGGCGCGGAGGGGCTCGAACCCCCGACCTCATCAATGTGAGTGATGCGCTCTAACCGACTGAGCTACGCGCCCTTATCTGAGCGACGGGATTATAGCCGATGAATTCGGCTTTTGCAATGGTCTTACGGGGGAGGCAGGAAATTCAACGGGTTCACTTTCCCGTATTCCAGGTTCATCAATTCCAGGTGCAGGTGCGGACCGCTTGAATTGCCGGTCGAGCCCAGCAAGCCGATCAACTCACCCTGACCGACACTTTGCCCGCACGAGACGAGCACCGCATCCAGATGGGCGTACAGAGACTGCCACGATCCGGTGGCGGTATCGCCATGATCCACGATGATGAGATTGCCGTAGCCCCAGTCGTTCCAACCGGCATAGACGATCACGCCGGCGTCCATGGCAGCCACCGCATCGCCCAGGTTGCCGCCGATATCGATGGCGGGGTGGTTGGTATCCGGGCTGTACTGGTAGCCGGAGATATAGTGCTTGGGCGTGGGCCATATGAAGGTGCCGTACCCGACCGAACCACCGGAGATGGCGCCGCAGGCGCCCAGGCCGAGCACGCGCGTGGTGGCGGGGCTGGAACGGGTCACACCGATGGGCGCATACCAGGAGGTGAAATCCCGCTTCCCGCCGGGGATGATCAGCCAGGTGCCGGCGGGGATGCTGGCGTTGTCATAGTCCCCGACCGTTTCAGGATCGAGGTGGTTGCCGGGGAAATTGACAATGATCTCCGGGTCGACGCCGAAATAGGTGCCGATGCCGCTCAAGGATTCCGCCCCGCCGCCGACCCATTGGTGATAAGTCCCGTCCACGGGCAGGATGTTCAATACCTGCTCGGGTTTTAGCAGGTGGGGATTATCCTTGAGCGTGTCGTAGTTTCCAAACAGGATGGTGCTTGGGTTGAGATTGAACTTCTCGGCGATGCCAAAGACCGAATCGCCGATCTGGACGGTGTACTGGATCACATCGATGCGCGGGCGGCTGGGGATGGTGGTGTGGATGCTTGCCTGCCGGGCAATGCCATCCAGGGAAACCGAGATCAGTCCGGGCTGGAGCAGGATTTCCGGGGCAGGCGCGGCGGTGCCTGCAAATGCAGGATCCTCTTGCGCTCCGGGCGAGACCATGCCGCGGAACAGGTACTGCATCAGCCAAACGACGCTGAAGATGAGCAGCATGGAGAGAAAGTTGGTGACAAAACGCAGGGCGATCTCCCCCAGCCCCATGCGCGTCAAACCAGCCGTGAGGCGCTGGAAAATGGTCGGTTTTTGGATAGAATCCGGCTCTTTTTCGGGGAGATCGTCCAAAGGCTTGTCATCCATGGGAAGTTATCAT
>JBFYSG010000278.1:0-9635 GCA_041301835.1 Chloroflexota bacterium
CGGGCTGGAGGAGAATGAACTCGCCGCCCTGCTGAAGGTGGCGCGCCAGAAGACCGATGCGGCAGGACAGCGCCTCATCTGGTATACGCCCACCCAGTACTGCAACTTCGACCCGGTGGAAATGGACCTGGGCGTCAAGGGCTGCAGCGCCGCGCTGTACAATATGTGCGTTGAGCCGGATGGCGGCGTCCTGCCCTGCCAATCCTACTACCACCAGCTGGGCAACCTGCTGACCGACGAGTGGGACTCCATCTGGAACCACGAACTGGCAGTGCGCCTGCGCGAACGCCGGGGCTTGCCGCAGAAATGCAACGGATGCCTGCTGCTGCGCGAATGCGGCGGCGGATGCCCGCTTCTGTTCGAGCAGCCCATCTCCCAGGAGACACGTTGATGAATACATGGATGCGCGAACTGCCCGCCGAGGTGATGATCTGCGACCCGCAGGGCATCGTCCTGGCGATGAACACCGCCGCCGAGGCGCTCTTTGCCTCCGATGGCGGCGCAGACCTGCTCGGCACGAACCTGCTCGAATGCCACCCGCAAGAATCGCGCGCCAAACTGGAAGAAATGATGGCAGGACAGACCCCCAACGCCCTCTTTAACCGTGAGAACGGTGAGAAACGCTTCTTCTTCCAATCGCCCTGGTACCGCGACGGGCAGTACGCCGGTTTCATCGAAATCTCCTTTCCCGTACCCGAGCAGATCCCGCATTTCAAGCGAGGCTGAGCCATGGACTACGAGATCCCCGACTGGGTGCCGCAATTCCCCGCCGCCATCACGGTCTGCGACCGGGAGGGCATCATCCTGGAGATGAACGACCGCTCCGCCCGCACCTTCGCCGAGGATGGCGGCGCCAGGCTGGTCGGCAGCAGCGTGCTGGACTGCCACCCTGAAGCGGCGCGCGCCAAGTTGGTGCGCCTGCTGGCGGAAGGGCAGCGCAACATCTACACCATCGAAAAGAACGGCATCAAGAAACTCATTTTCCAGACCCCCTGGTACCGCCAGGGAGTCTACAGCGGCTTCATCGAGTTCTCATTTGAGATCCCTTTCCAGACCCCTTACCATGACCACGACCAGGTGCCGCATGTCGAGGCTTGAGTTCCAGGCGCCATTTTCCTAAAGGAGAGAACCATGGCATCCATTTCGAGTTGGATCCGCGAACGCTTCACCCGGGTGCGCCCGCTCCCCGCCGTCACCCTGCACTACCAGAGCCCTCCCGGGGACGAACCCGCTTACCGCCTGCACCTGCGCATGCAGGCAGATGGCAGCGGCTTGCTGATCGTCAACGCCGCCACGGTGCTGCACCTCAACCCCACCGCCGCGGAGTATGCCTATCACATGATGAAAGGCACGCCCCCCGAAACCGTGGCGCTGGAATTCCACCGCCGCTACCGGGTGGGACGCGAGATCGCCCTGCGCGATTTCGCCGAATTCCGCGATCGCGTGCAGACCCTGATCCACGCCCCCGACCTGGACCCGGTCACCTACCTGGATTTCGAACGCGTCGCGCCGCACGCCCAGGCTCTGAGCGCCCCCCTGCGGCTGGACTGTGCCCTGACCTATCGCCTGCCTGCCGACACCCAGGCGGAAACCGCGCCGGTCAAACGCGTGAGCCGTGAATTGACGACAGAGGAATGGGGTGCGATCCTCGATAAAGCCTGGAACGCCGGCGTGCCGCATATCACCTTCACGGGCGGCGAGCCGACCCTGCGCGACGACCTGCCCGCCCTGATCGCACACGCCGAGAAGAACGGTCAGGTCTGCGGTCTGCTCACGGATGGACTGAAACTGGCAGACAAGGAATACCTGAACACCCTGCTGCAGACCGGCCTGGACCACCTGATGTTCCTGCTCCAACCTGATGAACGCGCCTCGTGGAAGGCGCTGGAGACCATCCTGCCCGCCGACCTGTTCACCACGGTGCATCTCACGGTCACGCCGAAGAACTTTAAACAGGCGGACAATGTGCTGGATAAACTCGCCCGCATGGGCGTAAAAAGCCTCTCGCTGAGCGCCACGGATGGATCAATGAAGGAAGGCATGCAGGTGCTGCGCAATCAAGCCGTCCGCCTGGGGCTGACCCTGCACTGGGACCTGCCTGTCCCCTACTCGCCGGAGAACCCGGTGGCAGACGAGGTGATTGACGATGCCATCCCCGACGGCGCCGGCAAGGTCTGGTTGTACGTCGAGCCGGATGGCGATGTGCTCCCCGCCCAGGGCGAAGCTGACAAGGTGCTGGGTAACCTGATGACAGACAGTTGGGAGAGCATTTACCATTAAGATCAGGCATGTCCGGTGATCTGTTGCCGGACTTGCCGATTAACAAGGGAAGCCACATAAACGCAGGCGGCTGGCGAACTGCCAGCCCGACCAGGGACAGGGTGATGAAACCTCAACGCAAGATACACCCCAATGAAGTGCGCATCTTCACCGGCAGTTCGCACCCGCAGCTTGCCGCACGCATCGCCGCGGAACTCGACATCCCGCTGGAACGCACGCACATGCGGCGTTTCTCCAACGACAACCTGTACATCCAGCTCGGTGCCAGCGTGCGCTCACGGGCGGTCTTCATCGTCCAGACGCTTGCCCCGCCGGTCAACGACCACCTGGTGGAACTGCTGATGATGCTGGATATCGCCCGCTCGGCTTCTGCCAGTGAAGTGCATGCCATCATCCCCTATTTCTCCTTTGCCCGCTCCGACAAGAAGGATGCCCCGCGCATCTCGATCACGGCGCGCCTGGTTGCCGACCTGCTCGTGACCGCGGGTGCCACGCATATCATGACCATGGTGCTGCATTCGCCCCAGGTGCACGGTTTCTTCAGCATCCCTGCCGACCCGCTGACCAGCCGGCAGGTCTTCCGGCGCCATTTCGAGGGGCGCGACCTGGCTGGCACGCTGGTGGTTGCCCCCGACCTGGGCGCGGCAAAAGCGGCGGCGCTCTTTGCCCGCGGGCTGGGTCTCCCCATCGCCGCCGGGAACAAGGAACGCATCTCCGATACCGAGGTGGTCATCAGCGGGCTGGTCGGACGCCCGGTGCAGGGCTGCCGCCGCGCCATCATCTACGATGACGAGATCGCCACCGGCGGCTCGGTGGTGGAACTCAGCCAGCACCTGGTGGGACAGGGTATCCAGGAGATCTGGGTGGCATGCACGCATGGCATCTTCGTCCACCAGGGGTTGGAACGGCTGGCAGCCGTGCCCGAGATCACCGAGATCGTCACCACCGATACGGTCCATATCCCGCCCGAAAGACGGCACCCCAAGCTGCACCAGTTATCGGTTGCCCCGGTCTTCGCCGATGCCATCCGCCGCAACTACCTGCGCGAATCGATCGGCGACCTGTTCGTGTACAGCGATGAAGACAACCTGAACGTGGAGTGAGACTCACATGACACAACCGCCCCATGCAGCCGATCCCGTCGAGGCTGCCGAAGGACATTTCAGCGGAACACACAACTGCGCCCAGGCGGTGCTTGCCGCCTTTAGCCCGCTCTCCGGGCTGGATGCGCAAACAGCCGCCCGCCTCGCCACGGCATTCGGCGGTGGGATCTCACGACGCGGCGAGATGTGCGGCTTGGTAAGCGGGGCATTGATGGTGCTCGGACTGGCACACGGCGGTGCCACCTCCGAAGCCAAGGAAAAGGTCTATGCAATGGCGCAGGAGTTCATGCGCCGTTTCAACGCGGCAAACGGCGGCGTGCTCTGCCGGGACCTGCTGCAGGTCGATATCAGTACCCCGGCAGGATTGCAGAAAGCGCGCGAAAGCGGTATAACCCGCCAGGTCTGCCCCGCCGCATTGCGCCAGGCGGCTCTTATCCTCCAGTCCATGCTTGCGGCGGAGTGACCGCCCCGCCTGCCGTTTGCCCTTTCCAGGACCGTATCCTTTGAGATCCAGGCACCTGACCGTTCTGCTCACCCTGCTGACCGCCGGCATCACCCTGGCGTGCTCCTGCCTGCCAATCTCCAGCCTGGAATGGATGCTCGATCCGCGGCAGGCGGACGAACCCGTCACCGATGTGCCCTGGTACAAGCAGTCCGACCCGGACCTGGACGCCTGCGACAAGAACCTGGCAGACCTGCTCTGGCTGGCGGAGGGATACGACCTGCCCGGAACCGAACTGCCCTTCGAATATACCCTGGCAACCTACCCGGTGCGGGGCGACGACCTGGCGGAACCCGACCTGCCCTCCGTGCCGCAGAGCGTGCGCTCCTTCCAGGAGGACGCCAGCCTGCACCAGGAGATGTGGGACCTGATCGTGGATATTGTCCCGGCATCCTACCGCGCCGAGGTCGATTATTTCGAGGTCTTCACCGACGGTCCCGGAGGCATGCTGGGTGCGGTGGAACAAGTGGACCGCCCGGGCATTTGGGTCATGGAACTGGACGCCCAGGATGCAGGACATTTCCCCGACCTTGCCACCACCCTGATTCACGAACTCAACCACATCATGACCCTGAATGCCTCCCAGGTCGAGCCCGATTACGAGGTCTTCGACCACCCGGATGACCCCGCCCTGTATGCCCGCCGCGAAGCCGCCTGCGAGACCTACTTCCTGTTCGAGGGCTGCGCCCGACCCGATTCCTACCTCAACCTTTTCCTGGAACGCTTCTGGCAGGACCTCTACCCGGAGTGGGCGCAGATCTACCAGGGGCAATCCGAGCAGGTGCTGGAGGATGATATCTACGAGTTCTACAGCCGCCACTCACAGGAATTCGTCTCACCTTATGCCGCCACCAGCCTGGAGGAGGACCTGGCTGAATCCTTCATGTACTTCGTGCTGGCACCCATGCCGGCTGGAGATACCCCCGCCGAAGAGAAGATCCTGTTCTTCTATGAGTATCCCGACCTGGTGAGCCTGCGTGAGCATATGCGCCAGGGCTTATGCCCCTACATTCCATGACCGAACCTCACCGTCCGCTGACCGAATCCTACTGGGTGGTGCCGGGTCTGCTGCTGGCAGGCGAATACCCCGCCGGCAGGCTTGGCTACCAGACGCGCAGGCGCCTTTCTGCCCTGCTCGCCCACGGCTTCGACATCTTCATTGACCTCACCAGTCCCGGCGAGATCGAGCCCTATAAGCCCACCCTGGAAAAGGAGGCTTCGCGCCTGGGCATCTCCGCCCGTCACCAGCGCTTCCCGGTGGGTGATTTCGGACTGCCGACCCACGAGCAGATGAAGAAGATCCTGGACACGATCGACGCCGCCATCAAAGGCGGGCACAAGGTCTACCTGCACTGCTGGGGCGGGATCGGACGCACCGGAACGACGGTGGGTTGTTACCTCGTCAGGCACGGCAAGAGCGGGGCGCAGGCGTTGAACCAGCTGGCGGAATGGTGGCAGGCGGTGCCCAAGAGCGCCCGCTTCCCCGATTCGCCCGAGACCGCCGCCCAGCGGCAGTTCGTCCTGACATGGAAATGAACTGGCACGACCGCTACCGGCAGCAAGCCCGCTGGACGCGCGACCTGCGCACCTACCTGTTCGGCCGCGCCGGGCTGGCGCACGCCCACCGCGTGATCGAGGTGGGCTGCGGCACCGGCGCGCTGCTGATGGACCTGGATACCCCTGCCGAACTGCACGCCCTGGACCTGGACCCGCAGCGCCTGGGGGAAGCCCGCCGGCATGCCCCGTCTGCCCGTCTTGTCTGCGGCGATGCGCTCTGCCTGCCCTACCCCTCTGCCACCTTCGACATCACCTTCTGCCATTTCCTGCTCTTGTGGGTCTCCGACCCGCTCCGGGCGCTGGGCGAGATGAAACGCATCACCCGCGCCGGCGGCGCCGTGCTGGCATTTGCCGAGCCGGATCACACCGCCCGCCGCGATGAACCCGCCAGCCTCATCCCGCTTGGACGCTGGCAGGCGGAGTCGCTCCGCCGCCAGGGCGCCGACCCATCCCTGGGGGCTCGCCTGGGTGCGCTGTTCAAGCAGGCAGGCATCCCCCTGGTCGAGACCGGTCCATTGCAGATCACCCCGGGCGCAGACCCGACCCGCGCCGATCGGGAGCTGGAATGGGCGGTGCTGCAAGCCGACCTGGCGGGGCTGGTCGCGCCGGCGCAGCTGCAGGAAATGGAGCGCCTCGACCGGGAAGCGTGGCAAACCGGAACCCGCCGCCTGCACGTGCCAACGTATTTTGCATACGGCGTAGTATAATTTCCGCCGATGAATGAACCGCTCGAGAACGATACCGGGACCACGCCCGCGCCAGCACCGAATGCGGGGGCGGTAAAGCGTTTCCTGCTGGATATCCTCGAAACCCTGGGGTTGGCGCTGGTGCTGTTCGTCGCCATCAACCTGGTCTCGGCGCGCGTGCGCGTCGAGGGGTTTTCGATGGTCCCCACCCTGGATAACAACCAGTATGTGCTGGTCAGCCGCCTGACCCCGCGCTTTCACGACCTGCAGCGCGGCGACATCATCGTCTTCCGCCCGCCGATGTACCCGGAAGCCGGCTGGCTCGAGCGCCTGCTCGGCTTCCCGACCATGCCCGGCGACTACGAGGATTACATCAAGCGCGTCATCGGCTTGCCCGGCGAGACGGTTACCATCCGCGCCGGGGCGGTGCTGATCGACGGCGTGGCGCTGGAGGAACCGTACATCGCCGCCGCGCCGCTCTACCAGGGCGAATGGCAGGTCCCGGAAGGGCAGTTGTTCGTGCTGGGTGACAACCGCAACAGTTCCTCCGACTCGCACAGTTGGAATTTCCTGCCAATCGGGAATGTGCTCGGCAAAGCCGTGCTGATCTACTGGCCCTTTTCAGACTGGATGGTATTTTCGGGCGAACAGCCCGTCCAGGCGGCGCCCTGAACCCCGCCGCGCCCTGGCGAGGGATGACCCTTGGGTCATGAAGAATCCGCCGGCTGCATGTATAATCGGGCTTACTGCACATGACAACGAAAAGCAAAGCGAACATGGCTGAAGAGACCCCTTCCTCCTACCCCTGCAGGGAATGCCAGGCTGGTGTTCTGCACATGCGCTACCTGACCTACTTCACCTGGTTGGACGAAGAACTCATCAGCGTGCCCAATTTCCCTGCCTGGGTCTGTGACCTGTGCGGGCGGCGGGAGTACGATGGGCGCGCCATCGCCTGGTTGACGACCATGCTCAACCCCGATGCCGGCAAGCCTGCCCCCGCCTCAAGGCGCATACGCCCCCTGAAGGACGAACCACGCGAGACCATCCGCCCGACCCAGTTGAAATGAACAGCCGGTCCTGATTGGAGAGTGCCCCGTGCTCGAACAAAACGTCACCCACCGCCTGCTCACGGCTGATTTCCTGACCCCAAGTTACCGTATCGTCGGGCGCATCCTGGTGCCGAATACCGGCATGACCGGGCTGATGAACGATACCACCAACTCCTTCATGGAAGTGCTGGAAGCGAAACTGGCGCGCCTGCACATGCCCACCAAACTCGTGGGTGAATATAATGTCATCGCCCTGGTCAAACTCAACATCTTTGCCGTCTGCCTCACCCGCCGCGAGGACGTTGGTCCGCTCGCGCTGGCACGCGGCGGTTATAAATCCCTGACCCGCTTCCCGGTGCGCGTCACCACGCCGGTGTATGAACTGGAAGGCACGCTGGAATGGGCAGGGCGCTTTGACTTTGCCACCATCATGGTCGAAGGGACGCGCGATTTCGTCCCGATCTACGATGCCACGCTGTCGTCCATTCTCATCCCCCAGCTGCGGGTGGAAAGCCCGGGCATGTTGTTCAACCGCCGCCACGTGGACCTGCTTGCCCTGGATGCGGAGCGCACCGAGAAGCGCGACTGAGGCGCACGGTTGGGCGGAACCTTCCACGCCCATGATCGAGGTTGCATCCCCCTGGTTGAAAAACAGGCTGTCCCCAGAGAAAGGGACAGCCTGTACTTTTTAACAGAACCTCTCTCTGACTTTTATTCTATACATCGTTAATATTATTCTTGCATCGCTGCGGTATCCTTATCCTGTCGTCAACCCCGCGCCCATGCGGCGCGTCAAATTCGACCAAGGAGTCAACTCATGGGTAAGATCATCGGTATCGACCTCGGCACGACCAACAGCGTGGTGGCGGTCATGGAAGGTGGACAGCCCACCGTCATCACCACCGCAGAAGGAGGGCGCCTGTGCCCGTCCGTCGTATCCTTCAACAAGAACAGCGAGCGCATGGTCGGTCAGACCGCCAAGCGCCAGGCTGTCATTAATTCCGAGAACACCATCTATTCCATCAAACGATTCATGGGTCGCCGTTTCGATGAAGTGGAGACCGAACGCAAGATGGTCCCCTTCCAGGTCATCGAAGGTCCCCAGGGAGAGGCGCGCGTCCATATCCCGGTCACCAACCGCGAATACAGCCCGCAGGAAGTCTCTGCCATGGTGCTCGCCAAGTTGAAGGCGGATGCCGAAGCCTACCTGGGTCAGACCGTCACCGAAGCCGTCATCACCGTGCCGGCGTACTTCAACGACAGCCAGCGGCAAGCCACCAAGGACGCCGGCAAGATCGCCGGGCTGGATGTCAAGCGCATCATCAACGAACCCACCGCCTCGGCGCTGGCATACGGGCTGGACAAGAAGAAGAACGAGGTCATCCTGGTCTTCGACCTGGGCGGCGGGACGTTCGACGTCTCTGTCCTGGAAGTGGGCGAAGGCGTCATCGAGGTCAAATCCACCAACGGCGATACCCACCTGGGCGGCGATGACTGGGATCAGCGCATCGTCAACTGGGCGGCGGACGAGTTCAAGAAGGAGCAGGGCATCGACCTGCGCACCGACCGCCAGGCGCTCCAGCGCCTGCGCGAAGCCGCCGAAAAAGCCAAGGTGGAACTCTCCACCATGATGGAAACCGAGTTGAACCTGCCCTACATAACCGCCGATGCCTCCGGACCCAGGCACCTGGCGCTCAAATTGACCCGCGCCAAGTTCGAACAGATGACCGAAGACCTGCTCAACCGCTGCCGCATTCCGTTCGAATCCGCGCTGCGCGATGCCAACCTGAAAGCCTCCAGCCTGGATGAAGTTGTGCTGGTGGGCGGTTCCAGCCGCATGCCCATGGTGCAGGAACTGGTGCGTAAATTGACTGACGGCAAGGAACCCAACAAGGGTGTGAACCCCGATGAGGTCGTCGCCATCGGCGCTGCCATCCAGGCGGGTGTTCTCGGCGGCGAGGTCAAAGACATCCTGCTGCTCGATGTGACCCCGCTCTCGCTGGGCGTGGAAACGCTGGGCAGCGTCATGACCCGCATGATCGAGCGCAACACCACCATCCCGGTGCGCAAGACCGAGACCTACTCGACCGCAGCCGACGGGCAGACCGCCGTCGATATCCACATCCTGCAGGGCGAGCGTCCCATGGCAAGCGATAACATGTCCCTCGGGCGTTTCCGCCTGGACGGCATCCCCCCCGCCCCGCGCGGCATCCCCCAGGTGGAGGTGACCTTCGATATCGACGCCAATGGCATCCTGAATGTCACCGCCAAGGATAAAGCAACCGGCAAGGAACAGAAGATCGTGGTCACCGCCTCCACCAACCTGAACAAGGCTGATAGTGACCGCATGGTGCAGGAGTCCCGCCAAAACGAAGCTGAAGACAAGAAACGCCGCGAACTGATTGGCGCGAAAAACAATGCCGATACCTTGATCTATCAAACCGAAAAGGCGTTGCGA
>JBFYSG010000279.1:0-9185 GCA_041301835.1 Chloroflexota bacterium
GAACTTCCGTATGCTTTCCGCATAAGCCTGCCACCCGCCGAGGGAGATTATACCCAGGCGGCGGCATGGATCCGATCTGCACGCCGGATCGTGCTCAAGGCTGGTGGCGGTGCACGCCTGGCAGGGCGGGAACTGACCGCCCTGCTCGAAAAGTCCGGAGCAGTGCTGGTGCATACACCAGTCGCCTCCGGATGCATCCCCTACACCCATCCGCAGAACCTGGGCGTGGGCGGCTCCAAAGGCTCCCTGTGCGGCAACTATGCCATGGAGAATGCCGACCTGCTCATCGCCATCGGCACGCGCGCCGTCTGCCAGTCAGACAGCTCCCGCACCGGGTATCCCCGGGTGGAACATGTCATCAATATCAACGCCGACCTGGATGACGCCACGCATTACAACCGCACCCTGGCATTGGTCGGCGATGTCCGCAAGACCCTGAAGACACTGCTGCGCGCCCTGGAAAATCCGCGCTTCACCGCTGGAGGACCCGCCTGCCACGGGAAGGAGGCATGGCTTGCCGCCTGCCGCGCCAAGAAGGACACCTGGCAGGCGATGATAGACCAGCGTATGCGCACACCGGTATTACCTGACGCTTACTGGGGCATGCCGGTGCTCACCCAGCCCGCAGCGGTCAAGATCGCCACCGATTGGGCGCATCGACACAAGGTGATCTGTTTCTTCGATGCCGGGGATGTGCAGGCGAACGGTTTTCAGGTCAGCGAGGACACCCGCCCCGATCAGACCTACAACGATACGGGCGCCTCGTACATGGGTTTTGCGGTCTCCGCCCTGCTGGCAACCGCTGCCGCAGCACACCCCTTCCGTGCCCTGGCATTGACCGGGGACGGCTCATTCAGCATGAATCCCCAGGTACTCATCGATGGCGCTGAACATCACGCCCGCGGCTGCATCCTGCTGTTGGACAACGGGCGCATGGGTGCCATCAGCGGCTTGCAGACCGACCAGTACGGGGTGGAGTTCGCCACCGCCAATTCGATCCAGGTCGATTACCTTGCCTGGGCGCGTGGCGTGCCGGGCGTGCTTGCCCTGCAAGGCGGGAACTCCCCGGACTCGCTGCGCGCCGCCCTGAAAGCCGCCCACCAGCACCAGGGCTTGTCCCTGATTCACCTGCCGGTTTACTATGGTCCGCATCCCCTTGGAGGCATGGGGGTGTACGGGCGCTGGAACGTGGGCAACTGGAGCGATGAGGTCCAGGCGCTGCGCCACAAGGGGGGTCTGTGAAAAAGCCGCCTGCGGGCATCTTTTCCGGGGACCACGGCGCATACGCGCGTGCGCTCTACCGCGCCACGGGCAAGCAGGACTCCGATTTCAGCAAGCCGTTGATCGGTATTGTCAATTCCTGGAGCGAGGTCAACCCCGGGCATGTGCACCTGCGCCGCCTGGCGGAATGGGTCAAGCAGGGCGTGCGCGCCGAGGGCGGCAATCCGGTGGAGTTCAACACGGTGGCACCCTGTGACGGCATCGCCCAGGGGCGAGGCATGCACGCCATCCTGCCCCTGCGGGAGGTGATCGCCGCTTCGGTGGAATTGATGGTCCGCGCCAACCAGTTCGACGGGCTGGTCATGCTGTGCAGTTGCGACAAGATCGTGCCGGGCATGTTGATGGCAGCCGCCCGTCTTGACCTGCCAACCATTTTCGTCACCGGCGGACCCATGTCCCCCGGGAGGTTGGGGAAAAGGGAGATCATCACCAGCGATGTGAAGGAGGGCATGGGCAGGCTGGCGGCAGGCGCGATCACAGCCCGGGAATTTCGCGCCATTGAACTGCACGCCTGCCCCGGACCCGGCGCCTGCACCTTCATGGGCACCGCCAATACCATGGCTTGTGTTACAGAGACCCTCGGCTTGTCGCTGCCCGGTTGCGCCACACTGCCCGCAACCCATCCGGCAAGGCGCACCCTGTGCCAGGTTAGCGGGCGGGCGATCATGCGCCTGGTGCGCCAGAAGGTCACGGCACGCAGGTTCCTGACACAAGCAGGGTTGGAGAATGCCATCCGCATCGTGCTGGCGCTGGGTGGTTCCACCAATGCCGCCGTGCACCTGCCCGCGATTGCCCATGACACCGGCATCGACCTGCCCCTCCAGCGCTTCGACGAACTCAGCCGCCAGACCCCGTTGATCGCAAAATTCCGCCCCGCCAGCCCGCTGACGCTCACGGATCTGCATCAAGCTGGCGGCATCCCTGCAGCGCTGAAGATCCTTGCCCCCCTGCTGGACCTCGACCTGCCCACTGTTTCCGGGGAGGACCTGCGCGCACGCGCCGCCCATGCCTCACCGCCGGATCCCGCCGTCCTGCACCCGCTCGAAGAACCGCTCTCCCCGCAGGGCGGGCTGGCTGTCTTGCGCGGCAACCTTGCCCCGGATGGCGCCATCGTTAAACAAAGCGCGGTCGTCCCTGCCATGCTCCAGCATACGGGTCCGGCACGGGTCTTCGAGTGTGAAGAAGACCTGGCAGGATCCATCAGGGAAAAAGGGGTCAAACCCGGTGACATCCTGGTCATCCGCAATGAAGGACCGCAGGGAGGTCCCGGGATGCGCGAGTTATCCCTACCTGCCGCCATGCTGACCGGCATGGGGCTGAATGATTCGGTCGCCATGATCACGGATGGACGGTTTTCTGGCGCCACGCGCGGTCCCTGCATTGGGCATATCGCGCCTGAAGCCGCTGCGGGCGGGTTGCTCGCGCTTGTCCAGGACGGCGACCGCATCGAGATCGATATCCCCAACCGGCGGCTGGAACTGCTGGTGCCGGAGGATGAACTTGCCACCCGCCGCGCCCGCTGGCAGCCTCGCCCGCTCCCGGTCGGTGGAGGATTCTTAGACCTGTATGCCCGTTGCGTATCGCAGGCGAACGAAGGCGCGATCCTGAGATAACAGAACCAGGAAATATTTCAAGAGGAGATGCAGGACATGACAGAAAAGCCGGAAACCAAGCCCCTGAGCCGAAAAACAAAATTCTTCTACGGCATAGGCGATCTCGGGAATGCCGTGGTCAACTCTGCCATCCAGTTTTTCTTGATGAAATTCTACACGGATGGCGCCCTGATCCTGCCCGCCCTGGCAGGCAATGCCCTGCTCGTTGGCAAGATCTGGGACGCGGTCAACGACCCCATCTTCGGCTGGATCACCGACCGCACAAAATCCCGCTTTGGCAAGCGGCGTGTGTTCATGCTCTTTGGCGCCATCCCCCTGGCGATCTCCATCAGTTTGCTCTGGTTCGTACCTACTCAGGACCTGGTGCTGACCTTTATCTGGATCGCCTTGACCTTCATCCTGTTCGATACCATCTGGACGCTTACCAACGTACCCTATTACGCCCTGACCTCCGAATTGACCGACGACTACGACGAACGGTCCAGTTTGACCACCTACCGCATGGTCATGGCGGTTCCTGCTTACCTGGTTGGCGCTGCCCTGACGCCTGCCATCGTGGGGCTGTTCGCCCTGCAGCGCACGGGGTACGCCTTCATAGGCATCGCCTACGGCATCCTGGCTGCCGCGGCGCTGTTGATCTCGGCGGCGGGATTCCGTGAGCGTAAGGTCGTGGTGACAGCGAAGCCTGAAGCATCTCCATTGCGCTCCCTGCTCACCGCCCTGAAGAACAAGCCTTTCGTCTGGTTGTGCCTGACCTACTTCGGGATCAACATCTCATTTGCCTTCATCAAGATCCTGATGGCATATTTCCTCGAATACCAATTACTGATGAAGACTCAGACCTCAGCGGTCATGGGCTTGATGCTGGTTGCTGTCACCATCTTCCTGCCATTCTGGCAGTGGTTGAGCCGCAAAATGGACAAAGGCCCCGCCTATGCGCTGGGGATGCTGGTGGGAGGGACAGCCGTGGCGTTGACCTTCCTGCTGCCGCACCAGTCAACCTGGATGATCTACCTGGTCGCCGTCCTGGCAGGATTCGGCTTCTCGGCGCAGTGGATCTTCCCCTGGGCGATGGTCGCGGATGTCGCCGATTACGACCGGGTCGAAACCGGGCAGCAGCGCAGTGGCATGTACTATGGCGTCTGGGGTCTGGCAACCAAGATCTCGGAAGCCCTGGCGCTCGCGGCTGTAGGCTGGATCCTGACCGGCTTTGGTTATGTTCCCAACGTGGAACAGACACCCCAAGCCCTGCTTGGCATCCGCCTGTTCTTTGGGCTGATACCGGCAGCCTGCATCCTCCTGTCGCTCCCGTTCCTGTTCAAGTATCCGATCACCCGCAAGACACATGCGCTGGTGCGCGCCAGGTTGGATGGCATGGCATCCGCTTCTTCCGCCGAAAGCGACCCGCAAGGCACATCCCGTTGATTCGAGGAGACCAACATGAAAACCATCCGGGTGGCGATCGTCGGTTGCGGACGCATTTCTGACCTGCATCAACTCGGCTACCGCGAGCGGGAAGACGCAAGGATCGTGGCGGTTTGCGATACCAACAAGAGCCTCGCCAGGAAGAAAGCCAGGCAGTGGGGTGTCGAGAAGATCTATACAGATTACCGCCAGGTGCTGGAGGACCCGCAAGTGGACCTGGTGGAACTGCTCACCCCGCACCACCTGCACTGCCCAATGACGGTCCAGGCTGCCGCCGCCGGGAAACATGTCTCCGTTCAGAAACCGATGGCGCTTTCAGCCGCCGAAGCCGATGAAATGATCCTGGCGGCAGATAAGAGCGGCGTGCTCCTGCGGGTCTATGAAACATTCGTGTACTATGCGCCTGCCGTGCGCGCCAGGCAGATGATCGCCGCAGGCGAGATCGGCGCCATCCACGCCATCCGCATGCATGTCAACAGCGGCACCGCCGATACATCCTGGGATGTGCCCCTCTCCTCCTGGATATGGCGTTTTAACGAGAAACAGTGCGGCGGAGGTCCCCTGGTCTTTGACCACGGGTATCACCTGTTCTCACTTGCCTATTTCCTGGGCGGTCCGGTGGAGAAAGTCTTTGCCTGGATCGATAAAACGCCGCTGCGCCAGGCTGCCGGCATGGTCAAGATCGACGCCCCTGCCGCGATCATGTTCAAATACCGGTCTGACCACTGCTACGGGATGCTGGATATCGAGCACACCCCTCAAATGCGGATCCATTCCGATTACTATGCCGATGATGACCGCATCGAGATCATAGGCGAGAAGGGCATCCTGTTCATCAACCGCTACACCGCCAGGACCGTTGATCTGCCCGCCCTGATGTTGTTCAAGGATGGTAAAACCACGCCAGTCCCGGTGGACGGTGAAGAATGGCACGATAGTTTCATCGCCACCACGCGTGATCTGCTTGACCAGATGAAGAGCGGCGGACAGCCCCGGTTGGATGGTCCCACGGGAAAGGCTGTCCTGCAGTTCACCCTGGCGGCACTCCAGTCGGCGGCAACCGGCGTGGAGGTACGCCCGGAGGACGTGAAATAAGCTGGTTGCGCCCAGTACATTATTATCCATGCGGGGTATAATCCATGCCTTGATGCGTGCTGTGTAACCCTGCACGCCTTGGACATAGGGTATCCATGAACCTGTTTGGCATTGGTCTTCCCGAGATCCTATTCATCCTGTTCCTGGCTCTACTGATCTTTGGTCCCAAAGACCTGGAAAAGACCGGCAGGATGATCGGCAGCGGGTTGAATAAACTGGTACGATCCGACGCTTGGCGCGCCATCCAGCAGACCGGCAGGGAGTTGAAGACCCTTCCCAACCGGCTTATGCGCGAATCGGGGCTGGAAAATATCAAACGGGAGACCGAACAGGTACTGCAAAAACCAGCGGTTGAGAACAAGCGCTCCGATCCTGACGGGAAGGCATCCTGACCCATGCACAGGTTCCTTGCCAGTCTCTGGCGTGTCATCAGTTTCCCATTCCGCGCCCTGTGGTGGTTGCTCAGCCTTCCGTTCCGCACATTGGGCAGGATCCGGCAGTTTTTGAATGAAGCACCGGAAGAATCCCAACTGCCCGAGGTCTTCTCGGTCACCATGCAGAAACCAGCCTTGATGATCGAGCATTTCTCCGCCCTGCGTAAGCACCTGTTCAGGATTCTGATCGCCATCTTCCTGTGTGTGGCATTGATGTTTGCCTTCACCCCGCAGATCGTTGATTTCCTTGCCATGCCCATTGGCGGGTTGGACGAACTGGTCGCCATCGATGTGACCGAGTCGGTGGGTGTGTTCATGCGTGTGGCGTTGATGTGCGCCCTGGTGCTGGCATCCCCTTACATCGCTTTCGAATTATGGTTGTTCGCCGCGCCTGGTTTGATGCCGCGCGCCCGAAAATTCGGATTGCTGGGCATACCTTTCGTGCTTGTCTTTTTCCTGGCAGGGATCGCCTTCACCTACACCCTGCTCCTGCCAAGTGCCATTCCTTTCCTGTTGAATTTCATGGACATCGAGGCTCTGCCGCGTGTTTCCTCGTACATAAACTTCGTCTCCGCCCTGATGTTCTGGATCGGGATCGCCTTCGAGTTCCCACTGGTCGTGTACATCCTGACCGCCATGAGATTGCTGGAGCCGCGTACCCTGGTCAGGCAATGGCGCATTGCGATCGTGATCATCGCCATCGCGGCAGCAGTCATCACCCCCACACCAGATCCGATCAATATGTCCATCGTGATGGCACCCCTGACGGTGCTGTATCTGATCAGCATCGGGTTAAGTTACCTGGCTGCCCTCGGGCGCCGGCACGATCCTGTAAAATGATGATAAACTAGGGTTTATTAGGTCAAGGAAGGAGCATCCATGTTCAAGAGTTTTGGTTTACCGGAATTACTGATCATCCTGGCAGTGGTCGTACTCCTGTTCGGCGTCGGCAGGATCGGAAAGATCGCCAAGGAATTGGGCGGTGGGATCCGGTCCTTCAAGGATGGCTTGCAGGGCAAGGACGAAACCGGGGCTGACGAGAAGAAGGAAACCGAGGTCAAGTAACCATCCCCACCCTCTGGAGCAGAAAAATAAGCCGGATGCTCCGGCTTATTTTAAACCAGCCGCTTGCGATTTGATAACTCTTTCCTGTTGGAGGCTGTCATGAACGCACAACTACTGGCATTGATCACGGCAATGGCATGGGGTATCGGCGGTTATTTTGAAAAGAAGGGCTTGCACCTGGGTGGTCTCTCGCCACAGATGGGTATTACTGTCCGGACTGCTGTAGCGCTGGTCGTGCTCGGCGTGGTATCCTTCCCGCAGTGGAAAACCCTGCCGCAAGCCGGGACCAAGTCCATTTTAATGATGGTCATCGGGGGGGGTATTGTCGCCGGATCCATCGGTATGTTATGCTATTACGCCGCCATCAAGGGTGCCCCGCTCAACCGGGTCATGCCCATCGCCTTTACATCCCCGCTCTTCGGCATCCTCATGGGTATCATCTTTGGCGGCGAACCGTTGACCTGGAAGACCGCCATCGGCACACTCCTGACCATAGCCGGCATCATCACGCTCACGGTTTAAGACCATGCTGCCCCGCCTTCGCTTCGCCCACCTGCCCACCCCCGTCGAGCCGCTACCGCGCCTCGGGCAGGCGCTGGGGATCCCACGCCTGCTGGTCAAGCGCGATGACCAGACCGGGCTTGCCCTGGGTGGTAACAAGGCGCGCAAACTCGAATTCCTGCTCGCCGAGGCAATGGCGCAGGACGCCAGGATGCTCATCACCGCGGGCGCGCTGCAGTCCAATCACTGCCGGCAGACTGCCGCTGCAGCGGCGAAATTCGGGTTTGAATGCCTGCTGGTCCTGGCTGGAGAGCCACCAGCCCGCACCAGCGCCAACCTGCTGCTCGACCACCTGTTCGGCGCGCAGATCGTCTGGGCGGGAGGGCGCGAGAATCGCGAGCGCATGCTGGCAGGGTCATTTGAAAAAGCCCTTGCACAGGGCAATCGACCATTTTTGATCCCTTACGGGGGCTCGAACGCCACCGGCGTGCTCGGTTACGCTTATGCAATGGAGGAATGGCTTGCCCAGGACATCCCGGCGGACTGGATCGTCTTCGCATCCTCGTCCGGTGGCACCCAGGCAGGCTTGGCGCTTGGCGGGCGGGTTTTCGGCTACCCCGGTAAGGTGCTGGGCATCAGCGTGGATGAGCCCGGCGCCATCCTGCAAGCCCGGGTGGCGGACCTTGCCACGCAGGCATCCATCCATTTGGGCGCACCGGATGTGTTCAGCCCGGAGGATATCCTGGTCAATGACAGCTTCTGCGCTCCCGGTTACGGCGTACTGACCGGGTGTGAACGCGAAGCCATCCACCTGTTCGCCAGCCTGGAGGGGCTATTGCTGGACCCGGTCTACACCGGGCGGGCAGGCGCCGCCCTGGTGGCACTGGCGCGCCAGGGATTCTTCAAGCCGGATGCAAGCGTCCTGTTCTGGCACACCGGCGGTCAACCTGCCCTGTTCGCCGACCAGTACCAGGATCTAGACAGCGCGGAACCGGGCTGACATTTGGTCCAGCCCGATCGGTCCGGGACCGGTCGGTCCGGGACCCGTCAGGGGAAATAAGCCTCGATCAGCGTCTCCAGGTCACCTGCAGTATGTGCTGTGAGGATGCTGAAGAAATCCTCCGCCCGCGCGATCCTGCCTGCCGTCTGCTCTGAATAATCCCCAAGGAAATCAAAGAAAGCCTCGTCACCCATTTGGGCGCGCAAGTCTCGCAGGAATTGCGCCCCGCGCAGATATACACTGCGGGTATAGGTTGCCATATCCATGAAGTCATATATGGACGACGAGACATCCCCGGCAGGCATGTGACTGTCTACACGAAATGCCCACCAGGTATCTGCCACCCCCGGATAGTAAGCCTCATAGAACAAGTACTCGCTGTATGTGGAGAGGGCTTCATCCAACCAGGGTTCGAGCGCCTGGTCACTGCCGGTCTTGCCGAACCACCACTGGTGCGCAGTCTCATGCACCGCCAGGTCGACCAGGTAATCGAGTTTGGTTCCGTCATAATTCTGGTAAAAGATCCGTCCCAGGAAATATAAACCATCATATTCCATGCCGTCGTGGAAATCTGCCTCCACGATGCTCAACGCGGCATGAGGATAAGCGCCCCATAAAGCCGCGAAGTGCTTCAACGCTTGCGCACTCTCCATGAGCACTGCCTCTGCCGACAAGCGCTCGTCCGCGAAATAATAACTTGTGACCACGACGCCATCCTGCACTAGGGTCACACTCTGATAGTGCGGGCTGACCGAGAAGGTCAGGTTGCGG
>JBFYSG010000282.1:0-11909 GCA_041301835.1 Chloroflexota bacterium
GAATGCAGACCGAAAACCAAACCAACACGCGTTCCTCGTGGAACGAATGGGCTGTATTCCTGCGCCGCCGCCGCCTGGATTCGCTGGCAAGCTGGGCGCTCGATGCCCTCGCGCCCCTGGCAGTGGTCGGCGCGCAGCTGCTCCACGCGGGTTCCCCGCTTCTGCGTCCGGCGCTGGGCGGTGGTCAGGCTGAAATGCTTGCCAACCTGCTGGAAGACCCGGCGGAATCCCGCCAGTTCGCCGCTTACCTGCGGGAGGCTACCTCCTCGTGAGCGGTGATGCAGTCTTCCTGGGGTTGGCTGCCTTCGGCGTTGTGTTCCTGACTGCCGGGTTGATGGCGGGTTTTGCCATCGCCCGGGGTCAAAAAACCCCCTCCTTCCGTAACATTTCCGCCTTCGACCAGCTGCGCCGCGCCATTGGACGGCTGGTGGAGGATGGCTCGCGCCTGCATGTCAGCCTGGGACGCGGTGAACTGGTGACCCCGCAGGGCGCCTCGGCGCTGGCGGGGCTTGCCCTGCTGCGCCGCCTGGCAGACCTGACCTCGGCCGGCGATAAACCCCCCATCGCCACCTCGGGCGATGCCGCCCTGGCGATCCTTTCCCAGGATACCCTGCAGAATGCGGCAGAGAATTCCAGCCAGGTGGCATTCGACCCCTCTGCCGGGCGGCTGACCGGGCTGACCCCCTTCTCCTATGCCGCCGGGGTGATCCCATCCATCCGTGACGAGCATGTCTCCGCCACCATCCTGCTGGGCAGTTTCGGTCCCGAAGCCGCCCTGCTCACCGATGCCGCCGAGCGCGCCAACACCTTCTCGCTGGCAGGCAGTGACAACATGGCAGCGCAGGCGGTGATCTATGCCACCGCCCAGGAACCGCTGATCGGGGAGGAGATGTTCGCCGCCGGTGCGTATGCCGGGTCGGGTCCCGTCCACGCCGCCAGCCTGAGCGCGCAGGATATCCTGCGCTGGATCCTCATCGTGCTGATGCTGGGCGGGGCAGCCCTGAAAGCCGCAGGGATCCTGTGAAACTGCGCGGGTTGATCTCCACCCTGGTTGCCGTGCTGTGCGGTCTGGTGGTACTGGCGGGTTATTTCGTGGAACTGCCCTTCCTGGTGAGTGCCAACCAGGCGCTGATCGGCTGGGCGGTCATCCTGGCGGCGTTCGCCGTCCTGCTGGGGATCTCCAACCTGCTGATCGTGCACACCGGCAAGGTGACCCGCAAGCAGAAGGGCTCCTTTTACAGCCTTCTGCTCATCCTTGCCCTGCTGGTGACCTTTGCGATCGGCTTGCTGGCGCCCTACGCGCCGCAGGTCTCGGACCTGTTCGATTTCTCGTTCCGCGCCGTGCAGCTGCCGATCGAAGCCTCGCTGATGGCGCTGCTGGCTGTCACCCTGACCGTTGCCAGCGTGCGGCTGCTGCGCCGCCGCCTGACCCTCTTTTCGGTGATCTTCCTGCTCACGGCGCTGCTCATCCTGCTGGGCATGGCACCCCTGCCGTTCATTGGCAGCATGCCCCTGGTGAGTGACACCCTGCGCCCCACCATTGCCCAGGTGCTGGCTGCCAGCGGGGCGCGCGGCATCCTCATCGGCGTGGCGCTTGGCGCGCTGACCACCGGGCTGCGCATCCTCTTCGGCACCGACCGCCCGTATGGAGGCAAATAGTGGCTGAGGTGCGCTGTCCGCTGTGCGGGCGGATCAACCCCGACGACCTGGATTACTGCCAGTTCTGCGATGCGCGCCTGAAACAACTGCTGGCTCCCTCACCGGACGACCTGCACCGCATCCAGCCCGGGCAGGGACCGATCAAACGCCAGACCGCTGAATTTGAAAAAGTGAAGCCCGGCGGGAATGTCCCGATCCATGCCGGGGAGGAGCCCACCAAAAAGGATACCGGCGACCTGGAACGCGCCCTGCCCTCCTGGTTGAAGGGACTGCGCGGCGGTGTGGATCAGCCTGCCGGGGAGCAAGGCGCCCCGTCCACAGGAGCAGCCGCGCCCGCCGCCTCCGAGCCGGATGCCGAATCGCTGGACTGGCTTGCCGGTCTCGAGTCGGTTGCCGCCGATGACGAGGACCCCGAGGTTGCCGATTGGATGGCAGGCTTGCGCCCGCCAACCGCCTCCGCCCCGACCCCGGACATCCAAAGCGCGCCCGAACAGGATTGGCTGAGCCATCCTGATGTGGAAGAACCGCCTGCCGCGCAGACCGAGCCGGAAAAGGAAGCGCAGACCTCCGACCCGGACTGGCTGGAGCGCCTCAGTTCGACCCAGCCGTCTGCCCGCCTGCCCGGCACCTCACCCTTCAAAGCCGCGGGCGGGCAGCTCTCGGAACCCCCCGAGGAGACCACCCCGGTGGTGGAGCCCGTGCCCGACTGGCTGGCAGCCTTGAAACCCGAGGCAGCAGAGCCGGCAGCCGCCCCGGATGGCGGCGGGGATGACCTGCCCGACTGGCTCTCGACCCTGCCTTCCATCCCGGTGTCCACGACCCCGGAAGAGGCGGCCGCGGCAGAGCCGGATTGGTTGAGCAACCTGAAAGGCTTGCCTGCCGCTTCCGAGTACGCACCCGGCGAGGCAGAGGGGTTGGGTTCGGACTGGCCCGCCTCCACAGGCAATGAAACCAGCGCGGCGGCATCCGTGTTCACCGAGCCGATACCCGCCGCGGCGCCCTCCGGCGAGGTGCCAGACTGGCTCTCCAAACTGCAATCCGATGTCAGCGAGGCTTCACGGCAGGAAATGGCGCCCGAGGAGTTCGAGACTGCCCGTGAACCGTTCCCGGCGGATAAGCCCGCCGAAGTCATCCCCGACTGGCTTTCCAGCGTGGAGGCCGGAGACGCTTCGGCAGCCTCCACCCCGGCGCTGGTGCTGCCGGAGGACAGCGGCGGGTCATCCGGGTCGGGGCAGGCGGCTTTCTCGCTGGAAACGCCCGACTGGCTCTCCAAACTGCGCCCGGAAAAGCCGGTCGAAGCCCCGTCCTCGACTTCCGAAGAACCGCAGGAGGCAGGCTTGGAGGCGGCTGACCTGCCCTCCTGGGTGCAGGCGATGCGCCCGGTCGAATCGGTCATTGTCGATGCCCAGCCCACCTCCTTTGAGGAGATCGGCGCCGCCGAAGCCACCGGACCCCTGGCGGGCATGCGCGGCGTTCTGCCTGCCAGTACCGGGATGGCGCCGATACGCAAACCACCGGCGTACGCGATCAAACTGCAGATGACCAGCAACCAGCAGCGTTATGCCGCCCAGCTGGAGCGGATGATCGTGGAGGAGGGTCAGCCCCGGGAGGTGAAACCCGTCCGCCAGTTCTCCAACCAGTTGTGGCGCATCCTGATCTCGCTTATCCTGATCGCGGCTGTCCTGCTGCCCCTGATGACCGGGATGCAGCTGGCACCCGACATGGTGCTGTATCCATCGGAATGGGAAGCGACCAGCCAACTGCTGGACTCCTTCCGCCCGGAAGCCCCCATCTTGATCGTCTTCGATTACGACCCGGCGCTCTCGGGTGAACTGCAGGCTGCCGCCGCCCCGGTGATCGATCATATCCTGTACCGCAACTCGCGCCTGGCACTGCTCTCCACCTCGCCGACGGGTCCGGCGCTTGCCGAACAGTTCCTGGTCTCCACCCAGAAGTACCACCTGGATACCGGCTTGCTGTATACCAACCTGGGGTACCTGGCGGGTGGTCCGGCGGGTATCCGCCTGTTCGCCTCCGATCCGCACGCGGCGGTGACCCTGGACGTGGACGGGAGTCCTGCCTGGGGAAGCGCCGCCCTGCAGGGGGTGGGACAATTGAGCGATTTTGCCGCCCTGATCCTGCTGACCGATGACGCCGATACCGGGCGGCTGTGGATCGAGCAGACGCGCGCCGCGCTGGGTACGACGCCCCTGCTGATGATCATCTCGGCGCAGGCGGAACCGATGATCCGCCCATATTTCGACGCCGGGCAGATCCAGGGGCTGGTGACCGGGCTGGCAGGCGGTAAAGCCTACGAACAGACCTATGCCGCGCCGGGGCTGGCGCGCCGTTACTGGGATTCGTTCGGGCTGGGCACGCTGGCGGCGCTGATCATCATTTCCATCGGCGGCGCCATGGGTGCGCTGGCTTCCTGGCGCGCCCGCCGCAAGGTTTGAGAAGAGACCTGATCATGTCCTTAGCCTTTTCCTGGGATCTCCTGACCGGTTTGCTGAGCTTTCTGCTCACGCTGATGGTGTTGAGTTACCTCATCGGCGACAACCCGGCATTCCGCGTGGCGATCTACCTGTTCATTGGCGTCTCGGCGGGATATGCCGCCGCCATCGCCTGGAACCAGGTCTTGAAACCGCGCCTGTTCATGCCCCTGCTGCAGGGGGGGTGGACGGATTTCCTGCTGCTCGTGCCGCTGATGCTGGGCTTGCTCATGTTCACCAAGCTGTCACCGCGTGCCGCCCGCCTGGGCAGCCCCTCGCTGGCGCTCATCGTGGGAGTGGGCGCGGCGGTGGCGATCGGCGGCGCCGTGCTGGGGACCCTGTTCCCGCAGACCCTGGCGGTGGTGAACCAGTTCGACCTGCCCCCTGCCAGCGAAGGCTGGTCCAAATGGCTGGGCGTGCTGGGTGAAGCCCTGCTGATGCTGGTGGGAACGGTCAGCACGCTGGTGTACTTCCATTTCAGCACCAAAGCCACGCCAGGCGGTCCGCAGCGCGGGAAACTGATCCAGGCGATCGCCTGGGTGGGGCAGATCTTCGTCGCAGTCACCTTCGGCGTGCTCTTTGCCGGTGTTTTCACGGCAGCCATGACCGCGCTGATCGAACGCATGGATTTCCTGGTCACATTCCTGAGCCAGTTGCTCGGATTCGGATAAGGCATGCCATCGGCAATCGAGACTGACTCCATGCTTGCTCTGGACGTGGGCACCATCACCACCCGGGTGGTGTTGTTCGACGTGGTGGCGGGTGCCTACCGCTTCGTGGCGACCGGGCATGCGCCCACCACGGCGGCGGCGCCCTTCAAGGACGTCAGCGAGGGCGTGCGGGCGGCGATCGAGAATCTGCAGACCATCACCGGGCGCCGCTTCCTGGGCGACGACCAGCGCCTGATCATGCCCGCCCAGGACAGCCGCGGCGTGGATTCATTCGCCGCCTCGCTCTCCGCCGGTCCGGCGATCAAGACGGTGGTGGTGGGCTTGCTGGGTGATGTTTCCGTGGAAAGTGTCCAGCGGCTGGCGCGCACCACCTACAGCCGGGTCGTGGATACCATCTCGCTCAACGATACGCGCAAACCCCACGAGCAGATCGACAGCATCCTGGCGCTGGGTCCGGACCTGTTCCTGATCGCCGGGGGCACCGAGGATGGCGCCACGCGTTCCATCCAGCGCCTGGTGGAAACGGTCAACCTGACCTGCCAACTGCTGCCCCAGGGCAAACGCCCGGTGGTGCTGTATGCCGGCAACCAGAAACTGGCGAACCTGGTCAAGGAAGGGCTCCAGCCGGTGGCTTCCACAGTGAGCATCAGTTCGAACCTGCGCCCGACCCTCGAGATGGAAGACCTGGGTCCTGCCCAGCGCGCCTTGAATGAACTCTACGCCCAGATCCGCGGCAACCAGATGCAGGGCGTTGATGAATTGAATGCCTGGTCTTCCGGCACGCTCATCCCCACCGCCTATGCCATGGCGCGCATCATCCGCTTCCTGAGCCAGGATTCGAGCACCGGTCTGCTCGGCGTGGACGTGGGGGCGGGTCATACCAGCGTGGCAGCCGCCTTCCGCGGCGACCTGTCGCTGGGGATCTACACCCAGCTGGGGTTGGGCGAACCGCTCAGCGGTCTGCTGCGTTTCACCAGCCTGGAGGAGATCATCAAGTGGATCCCGCTCGAGATCCCGGCTGAGGCGGTGCGCGAGTACCTCTACCAGAAATCGATCTATCCTGCCAGCCTGCCTGCCACCCCCGAAGACCTGGCGATCGAACAGGCGGCGGCACGCCAGATGCTCATGCTGGCGTTCAACAGCCTGTCCAAGGAATTCCCGGCGAGCGCCCGGCGCCCTGTGCCGGGGCTGCCGCCCTATTTTGAACCCATCCTCGCCGCCGGCAGTGTCATCACGCGTGCCCCCACGGTCGGGCAAAGCCTGCTGATCCTGCTGGATGCCATCCAGCCGCCCGGGCTGACCTCCATCATCCTGGATCAGAACAGCATCCTACCGGCGCTGGGCGCCGCCGCTGCCCGCAGCCCGGTCCTGCCCATCCAGGTGTTCGAATCGCTGGCGTTCCGTCACCTGGCGACGGTGGTTTCCCCGGTGGCGGCGGCGCACCCGGGCACGCCGGTCCTGCAGGTGCGCCTGGTGTACCAGGGCGGGAACGAGACCCGCATCGAGGTCAAACAGGGCGCCCTGGAAGTGCTGCCGCTTTCGCCCGGACAGTCGGGTCGGCTTTTCCTGCAGCCCCTGCACCATGCCGATGTGGGCTATGGAGCCGGGCGCACGCGCGAGGACGGCATCCCGGTCACCGGAACGATGCTGGGCGTGGTACTGGATGCCCGCGGGCGCCCGCTGCGCTTCTCTGCTGACCCCAACCGTCGGCGCGAGACGATCAAAAAATGGTTGTGGACCCTGGGAGGGTGATGGCGATGCTTGCGCCCGTGATCCATATACTCCCGCTCACCAGCATCCGGCGCGAACGCCTGCTGCCGGTGGAAGGGCGCGTCACCGCCCGGTTGGACCAGAAGGTTTCGCCGGTGGACGTGGTGGCGGAAGCCTATTACGGGAAGCAACACCTGCTGGTGGATGTCGCCCAGGCGATGTCGGTGCGCAGCGATGCGGCGCAAGCCCTGATCCGGGTCAAGGCGGGGGATACGGTCGCGGCGAACGAACTGCTTGCCCAGCGCAGCGGGTTGGGCATCCAGGCTCTGCGCGCCCCGCAGTCCGGGCGGGTGGTGCTGGTCGGGGGCGGGCGCATCCTGCTGGAGGTGGGCGACCCGACCTTCGAACTGCGCGCCCGCATACCCGGCACGGTGGCGCGCATCATTCCCGACCGCGGCGTGGAGATCGTCTTCAACGGCGCCCTGGTGCAGGGTGTGTGGGGTAACGGTCAGACCGACCAGGGCATGATGCTGCCGGTGCTGACCAGCGCGGATGAAGCCCTGACCGCCGGGCAGATGGATGTCAGCCTGCGCGGCTCCATCCTGCTGGGAGGGCACTGCAGCGATGCCGAGGTGCTGCGGGCTGCCGCTGACCTGCCTTTGCGCGGCTTGATCCTGGGGAGCATGACCCCGGCGCTCATCCCCCAGGCGCAGCAGATGCGCTACCCGATCCTCGTGGTGGATGGTTTTGGGCGCAAGCCGCTCAACAACGCGGCGTACAAACTGCTGACGACCAATGCCAAGCGCGAGGTCACCGTCAACGCCGAAGGACTCGACCTGCACAACGGCATCCGACCCGAGATCTACATCCCCCTGCCGGTGGCGCAGGATCCGCCCGCGCCGCGCTCGGTGGAGACTTTTGCCCCCAACCTGCAGGTGCGCCTGACCAGCGGGCTCTCTGCCGGGGCGGTCGGAAAACTGGTGTCCCTGCGCCCGGGGCTGACCCAGCTCCCGAGCGGATTGCGCCTGCCGGCAGCCGACGTGGTACTCGATTCCGGCGAGCAGGTGCTCGCGCCGCTGGCGAATCTGGAAGTTGTGGGATGATATAATGTTCTTGCGGCACAGTTGTGATCAAAGAGGAGGAAGCAATGTTGGATGAAAGCAGCAACTTCAATACGGAAAGCCCCGAGCCTCAACCCGAGGAGAAGGGCAACCGCTCTTTTCTGCTGATCGCTGGCGGCTTCGCCGTCGTCATCTTCCTGACGCTGGTGTGCATCGCCGTCTACCTGCTGGTCATTCGCCCGCGCAGTGCCGCGACGCAAGCCTCGCAGGAAGCCACCGCGGAGGCACAACGGCTTGAACAAGCCCAGGTGATGACGCAAACCGCCGAGGCGGCGCAGTTCACCCCAACCTTGCTGCCCAGCCCGATCCCCTCCCGGACGCCGACGAACACACAGCCCGCCGCCACGGACACCCTGGTGGTGGTCGTCGCCACGCCGCTGGCATCCCCGGAGATCGTCACCCAGGTTGCCATGGATCTCGCCCAGACCCAGCTGTCAGGTCAGATGACGCAGACCGCTGCCGCCCTGGGCACCATCACCACAGGCGGTGAGGCGCCCCTGCCCACGACAGGCTTCTTCGACGAGGTGGGCTTGCCGCTGCTGATCGTGCTGACCTTTGCCCTGCTGGTGGTGATCTTCATCACCCGCCGGATGCGCAAAGCCCCGCGCTAATGAAATGGATCAGGGACGGGCATGCGCCCGTCCCTGTGGTCTTCTCCCCATGGATCTGCCCCGGCAGGTCCATGTTTTTTTATGTCACGTCCTGGGCTACCTTTTCCCCATACGAGAGCAGGGCTTTCACCATATTCGGATCGCGTCCTTCCGCATACACCCGCAGGACCGGCTCGGTGCCGGATGGGCGGATGAGCAACCAGGAATCATCCGCCAGGATGTACTTGACGCCGTCCATGCTGCTGATCTGCGTCACCTTTACCCCGCCCAGTTCCGCCGGCGCCCGACTGGTGAGGAAGTCGGTCATTTCAGCCTTTGACACCGGGTGCTTCAGGCGCATATCCGTGCGCTCGTAGAAGACCGGACCCACCTCTGCCAGCAGCCCCTCGACCAGGTCGTGCAGGGTCTTCTGCGCGCTGGCGATGATCTCGACCAGCAGCAACCCCATGATGGGACCGTCGCCCTCCGGGATGTGCCCCTTGAAGGAGATGCCGCCGGATTCCTCGCCGCCGATGAGCACGTCCTGCGCCATCATGTGGTCGGAGATGTGGTTGAAGCCCACGGGGGTCTCGATGAGTTCCAGCCCGTAGCGCTGGCACAAGCGGTCGATCATGCGCGTGGTGGAGACGGTGCGCACGACCGCGCCGCGCATGCCGCGCCCTTCCACCAGGTGGCGCAGGGCAAGCGCCATGATCTTGTGCGGGTCAACGAACTGCCCGTGCTCGTCCATGGCGCCGATGCGGTCGCCGTCGCCGTCGGTGGTCAAGCCGAAATTGCCCATGCCGGTGCCGATGGCGCCCGCCAGCGCCCCCAGGTTCTTGGCGATGGGTTCCGGGTGCACGCCGCCGAAGCCGGGGTTCATCTCGCCGCGGATCTCGGTGATCTCACAGCCGGTGCCCTGCAGGAAGGATTTGATCACGCCGCGCCCCGAGCCGTGCATCGAATCGACCACGAAGCGCTGGGGGTGATCGGCAATGATATCGCTGCGGATGAGGGTGCGCAGGTGGTCGAAGTAGGACGGCAGGGGGTTGAACTTCTGGATCAAGCCGCGCTGGCGCGCCACGTCGAAGTCCATCAGGTTGGGTCCGCGCGAGCGTTCCTCGTTGTCGTTGAGGTAGACCTCCACCCGGCGGCATTGTTCCGGCAGGGCAGACCCGCCGTAGGCGGCTTTCAACTTGACGCCGTTGTAGCGCGGCGCGTTGTGCGAGGCGGTGATCATGATGCCGGCAATGGCTTTCAGGTTCTTGACCGCAAAGGAGATGGCGGGCGTGGGCGCATCCGCCTGCGCCAGCAGGACGGTGTAGCCGTTGGCTGCCAGCACGCGCGCCGCCTCGCTGGCATAGCGGTCGGAGAGGAAGCGCGTATCGAAGCCGATGACCACCTTGCGGGGGTCGGGCGCGGCGCCGCCATTGCCCGATTTATCCCAGTGTTCCGAGGTTATGGCGTCCGCAATCGCCTGGGCGAGCATGCGCAGGTTGCCGAAGGTGAAGGTATCCGAGATGACGGCGCGCCAGCCGTCGGTGCCGAAATGAATGGTCATGCCGGTTCTCCGATGCGGGGATCAGGGTGTCGGGCTGGAGACCTGCGTGGCGGTGGCGGTGGGGGCGGGGGTGGTGACTGCCAGCACGTTCTGCAGCACCCAGCCTTCCACGCCCTCCTGCGTGCGCACCTGCACCCAGGCGACGGTGCCGACCATGCGGATCTCGGGCAGGACCTCCACGACGGTGCCGTTGAGCAGGGTGGTGATGACCGTACCGGCGCCGGGTTCGGTGCGGAAGTTCGCCCCGCCGCCGGTGGTGGCGGCAATGACGGCGAAGGATGGCGCCGGGGTGTCGGTCTGCGTGGCGGTCGGCTCAGCGGTGGGCTCGGGGGTCAGGCTGCGGGTGGGCGTGCCGGGGGTGAACGAGGGCGGCATGCCCGGGGTGGGAGAAGCCAGCCCCAGCGGGGTGGGCGTTCCGCCTGGTTCGAGCGGCTGGGAGCGTTCCGCGATCCAGCCTGCCAGCCCGGTGAAGACGACCAGGACGACGAGGCACAGCAGGGTGATGAGCACCGGCAGGAAGTAATGGCTTGCCCTGGGGGGCTTGAAGTGCAGCAGCAGGAGCACGATGCCGCCCGCCAGGGTCGCCAGCGCCAGGTGGGTCAGGAAGATGGAGATGCCGTCCGTCCATGCCTGGGGCAGACCTGCGCCGAGGGTGAACCCGGCGGCGCTGACCGGCAGGAACAGGGCATACGCCAGGAGCGCGCTGGCGAGGATGGGCTTGCGCTCGCCGCGCATGAACGCCAGTTCCAACAGCACCGCGCCGGCGATGAGCACCAGCAGGTCGGGGAGCCACAATTTCAGGTGGTCCTGCACCCGGTATAACTTGGTGAATTCGAGGGCGCGGTTGAGCACGCCCAGCAGGGTGCCGGTCACGAAGACCAGCAGGAGCGCCACCAGCAGGCTGGCGAGGGTCTGGAAGAAGAAACGCCAGCCGCCCGTGACCACCGCCAGGGTCATCCCGACCCAGGGTGTCAGCAGGGGGGCGAGCAGGGCGCCTGCCAGAAGGAGGGCATCGGAATCGAGCAGGAAGCCGGCGCCGAGCAGGATGCCGCTCAGGATGGCGAACAGGAAGAATTCGTAGGAGGGCACGGCGCGCCGCGCCAGGTCCTCGTGCAGGGCAAGGCGTTCATCGTCACCCGGTGGGATGAGCGTGCGGCGCGCCCGCCGCCGGCGCGCCCGCGAGGGCGAGCTGAGGTCATCCGGGCGGATGAGCGGGGTGAAGTCCTCCGGCAGACCGGTCTCTTCCGGGAATTCCGCCCCGGCGAAGGGGTCTTCGGCGCGGGAGGCGGCGCGTTCTTCATCAGATGGGAGGTTTTCTTCGGGTAGGTTCATTTTCGCAAACTCGCTACAATTCGGAGGGGTTTCTCGAACAGGTCGAGGGCGGCGTACAGGTCGGGCACGACCAGGTCGGCGCAGAGCAGGGTCTCCACGGCTGCGCCTTCCGGGGAGAGCAGGCAGATGCCCAGGGCGGCGGTCTTCAGCATGCCGGCATCGTTGGCGCCCTGCCCGATGGCGGCGGTCCCCCCGGCGCCCAGGCGGGTGACATAGGCTGCCTTCTGGGCGGTTTCATCCCCGGGCACCAACCGCGTGGCTTGCAGGTTCAACTGGCGGTCGATCTCCGCCTGGCGTCCGTGGGTATCGGCGGTGAGCAGGTGCAGCTCCAACCGGCTGCGCAGGGCAGTCAGGCGTTTCGCGGCGCCTTCCAGCAGGGTCCCATCCAGCGCCAGGGTGCCGTTCACATCCAGGACAAGGTGGCGCAACTGGAGCCTGCCGACCCCGGGGATGTCCATATCGATCATCAAGGGTATTATACCTGAGTGGGGTGGAGGCGGGGGGTGCCGGGGGTGATCTTTTGCCGATGGGACGAAGGGGGTGGATGGGGGCGGCCATGGGGATGAAAGAGCGAGATTGCTTCGCGGCAAATCCCGCCGCTCGCACACCTGCCCCGGCGGGCGGTGCCGGGGATGACACACGGCGGGCGGTGCCGGGGATGACACAGGGAGGGAAGTTGATAGCCGTTGAGAGCCCCATCGGGTACAATCCAGTCATCATGAGAGCGCCAGAGAGGTAATGTATGCGAGCAGTAGCCATCCTAGGGATCGGGC